>CADAVI010000058.1 GCA_902791295.1 uncultured Bacteroidales bacterium
TAATTTTTTTTGTACTTTTGCGTACGAAAATCAGAATCCGATTATGGAAGAATACATTGTTTCGGCCCTAAAGTACCGTCCGTTGACGTTCGACTCGGTTGTCGGGCAGCGTACGCTGACCGCCACGCTCAAGAACGCCGTCCGCTCGGGAAAACTGGCGCACGCCTATCTTTTCTGCGGTCCCCGCGGCGTAGGCAAAACCACCTGTGCCCGCATCTTTGCAAAAACCGTCAACTGCCTCTCGCCCGACGCCAACGGCGATCCCTGTGGCGAGTGTGAGAGTTGCAAGGCTTTCGCCCAGGGGCGCAGCATGAGCATCCACGAGTTGGACGCAGCCTCCAACAACTCTGTTGACGACATCCGCGAACTTTGCCGTCAGGTGCAGATTCCGCCTCAGGTGGGTCGCTACAAGGTGTTCATCATCGACGAGGTGCACATGCTTTCTGCTTCGGCTTTCAACGCTTTTCTCAAGACGCTGGAGGAACCGCCCTCATATGTCATCTTCATTCTGGCCACCACAGAGAAGCACAAGATACTGCCCACCATCCTGAGCCGATGCCAGGTTTACGATTTTGCCCGCATGACCCTGCAGGGCACTGTGGACCATCTGAAATACATCAGTCAGAAGGAAGGCATCACGGCTGAGGACGAAGCCCTTCACCTCATTGCCCAAAAGGCCGACGGAGGCATGCGCGATGCCCTCTCCATCTACGACCAGATGGTGTCCTGCTGCGGCAACAACCTCACGTTGGAGGCTGTGAGCGATGCGCTCGGCGTGCTCTCCGCCGACAGCTATTTCGAGATGGTGGATCATTTCATAAATAAAGAAGTGCAGCCCTGTCTCGTCCTTCTTAACAACATCATCAGCGAGGGTTATGAAGGCGGCAACTTCATGAACGGCCTCGCAGCCCATCTGCGCAATCTGCTGGTGGCGCGTGACGCCTCCACCCTGCCTCTTTTGGACACTTCGGAGAACTTGCGTGCCCGCTACCAGGAACAGGCAGCCCGCTGCAACGTAAGGATGCTTTACCGGGCACTGCGTCTGTGCAACGACTGCGACAATCAGTATCGCACGTCGCGCAACAAGCGTCTCTCTTTGGAGATTACACTTATCGAGTGCGCCCAGATTGACCCCGACGCTCCTGCGGGTGGGCTTCGGCCCACCAAGTTAGCCCCCTTCTTCACGCAGCCGGTGGCTGCCGCAAGAAAGCAGACTCCTGCCGCTGCTGCACCCCAAGAGCAGAACAAAACACCGCACGTCGTTGCGGCAACGCCCTCCCAGCCCGCTCCCGCCGCTCGAGTGCGCCTCTCCACGCTCGGTCCAAGACTTAGGATGGCCACAGCCCCTAAGCCGGACACGCCGTCCGTTCAGACAACAGAGACGCCCGAACTGCAAGTTTCTGCCGTTGCGCTAAAACTCACCGACAAAGATTTGCTTCGAACCTGGACGGAGTTTGCCAACATGCTGCAATTGGAGGATAAAGCCATGTCAATGCGTATGCTCCAAATGAAACCCGATACTACAGGCCCGGAATCCTTTTCTGTCACGGTATCCAACGAGCAGGTGAAGACCTACCTTCTGCAGATTTCTTCCCGTCTCATTCGCTACCTGCGTCGCAGCCTGCTTATGCCCAATCTCAGAATGGACATCAGTGTGACGCCCTACGAAACGGTGCAGCAAAGCCTTTCCAAGAAAGAAATTTTTCAAAACTACATGAGTCAGAACAACAGCCTTCAGACTCTTGTGGACGAATTCAAACTTATTGTGGAATAAATGCATCTGCTCTGGAAACTTCTTCGCCGCCACCTCTCGCCGGGACAGCTGGCCGGCTTCGCTTTGGCCAACTTTTTGGGCATGATGATTGTGCTCCTCTCGGTGCAGTTCTACCAGGATCTTGCGCCAGCTTTTGCCGGCGACGACGGTCCTCTGCCTCCGGACTACCTGATGGTGTCCAAACGTGTGGGCGCCTTCTCGTCTTCATCGCTGGAGTTCACGCCCGAAGAACAGGGCGAACTCTCCAGCCAGCCTTTCGTCAAAAACTTGGGCGCTTTCTCCGCATCGCGCTATCGTGTGAAATGCCGTGTGGGCATGCAGGATGTCCGTTTTTCTTCCGACATGTTTTTCGAGAGTGTGCCCGACCGCTTTGTCGATGTCGATGCCCGCGTGTGGCAGTGGCATGAGGGAGAGCCCGTCCCCATCGTTCTGCCCAAATCCTATCTTGCGGTGTATAATTTCGGTTTCGCCCAAAGCCACCGCCTGCCCAAGATAGGCGAAGGACTCCTCGGTATGCTCGATGTGGATGTCGAGCTTATCGGCGAAGGGCGTCACGACATCCTTCCGGCCCGGCTCACGGGCTTCTCTTCCCGCCTGAACACCATCCTCGTTCCGGCTTCGTTCCTCGCATGGAGTAACGCCGTCTATGCGCCTTCGGCCGGCTCACAACAACCCTCGCGTCTGATTCTCCAGGTGGTGAATCCCGCCGACGAGCGTCTTGTGAACTACATGAAGCAAAAGGGCTACGACATCGACGAGGACAAACTGCAGGCCGGCAAGACGATGTATTTCCTCAAACTCGTTGTGGCCATTGTGCTGGCCGTCGGCCTGCTCATTTCGGTACTGAGTTTCTACGTGCTGATGCTGAGCATCTTCCTTCTGGTGCAGAAGAATCAGGAGAAACTCCAGTCGCTGCTGCTCATCGGCTACAGTGTGGGCCGTGTGGCGTTGCCTTATCAGTGTCTCACGCTGGGCGTCAACCTTCTGGTGTTCCTGTCCGCCCTGGGGGCGACGCTCTTTGTACGCGACCTCTATCTGGAGCGCCTGTGGCGTATGTTCCCCACCATGCAGGAGGGCTCGCTCCAACTCATGCTCTCTTTCGGCATCGCGCTGCTCATTTTGGTCAGTGTGCTCAACATTGTGGCTGTTTACCGTAAAGTCAGACAAGTATGGAGACACTCCTGAACCTGTATAAGGATTTGTTCGGACACGCTCCTGCCCGCACGGAACCCATTCAGGGCAGCGGCAGCAACCGGGCCTACTATCGTTTCTTCGAATCCGACGGCCGCTGCACAATTGCCTGTCGGGGCACCGCCGTTCGTGAGAACGACAGTTTTCTCGCCCTCTCGCGCCATTTCGCCCAGTGCGGACTGCCCGTGCCCCGTGTGCTGGCGGTGTCGCCCGACCACACGGCATATCTCCAGGAGAGTGTCGGCTCCCGAAGCCTATTCGACGCGCTGAAGGAAGGGCGTCAGAAAGGCGGCAGCTACAGCGAGGAGGAGCTACAGCTCATAGAGCGCACGCTGCGCTTGCTGCCCCACGTGCAGGTGGAGGGCGCCCGCGGCCTCGACTTTTCCGTCTGCTACCCTGCACCGGAGCTCGACCGCACGGGTATTCTCTTCGATCTCAACTATTTCAAATACTGTTTTCTGAAGACTTCTTCGGTGGAGTTCGACGAATATCTTCTCGAAGCCGACTTCCAGTCTTTCGCCTCCGACCTGCTTTCTGCAGAGGATGCCCTGTCCTCCGTCACGGCGTTTCTCTACCGCGATTTTCAGGCGCGCAACATCATGCTTGACGACGGGGGCGGACTGCATCTCATCGACTATCAGGGCGGCCGCAGAGGGCCACTGCCCTACGATGTGGTGAGCTTCCTCTGGCAGGCGTCTTCGCTCTTCCCCGACGAGGTGCGTCAGCGCTGCATCGGGGCTTATCTCGACGAACTCGCCCCGCTCACTGCACTCTCAAAGGACGAGGTGACAGACTGCTTCATGCGCCGTCTGCCGCTCTTTGTGCTCTTCCGCCAGCTTCAGGTGTTGGGCGCTTACGGTTTCCGCGGACGCTACGAGCGCAAGCAGCATTTCCTCGACTCCATTCCCGCCGCACTCGAAAACCTGCGGCAGATTCTCCCCCAATGCCCTTATCCCTACCTGCATGATACGTGTTTACAGTTTTTCCTTTAAGAAAGGCATCCCCGAAGACACCAGCGGCAACGGCGGCGGTTATGTGTTCGACTGCCGCGGCACCCACAATCCCGGCCGCTACGACGAGTATAAATCCCTCACCGGCCTCGACGAACCCGTCATCCGCTTCCTTGAAGACAACGGCGAGATACTCACCTTCCTCGACCATGTTTACGCATTGGCCGACGTCCATCTGGCGCGCTACATCGAGCGCGGCTTCGAGGATTTGATGTTCTCTTTCGGCTGCACGGGCGGCCAGCACCGCAGCGTCTATTGCGCAGAGCATTTAGCCCGTCATCTCAACGAAAAATTCGGCATTGCCGTGCAGCTCTGCCACCGCGAGCGCGGCATCACGCGCCTGCTTCCAGCGCGCGGATAAACCGCTCCGCCTCGGAGAGCGTCTCCATCTTGCCCACATCCATCAGGCGCAAGCCATCCCGCTTCACGCCCTTCACCTTCATCTCGCCGGCCAGACGCAGATAGAAGTCTATGATGCCGAATTTATCGGGAAATTCGTCCATCAGCGGAAAAGCCTCCGAACTGATTTGATGTATGCCGCTGAAGGCCAGCCTGTGCAGCGGTCCTTCGGGTTTGCGTCCGTCGCGTCCGATGCCTTTCACCTCGCCGGTCTTCACGTTGGTCCATCCTCTGAGGTTCATGTCGTCATCGAAGAGCAGATAGCGTGCCGTCTCCCGCTCCGACACCATCAGTGTGGCCGCAGCACCTTCGCCCTCGCTGTAAAAGGCCCTGAGGTCGGCGTTGGAGAGGATGTCGCAGTTGTGCACGAGGATACGGCCTTCGCCTAACAGGGGACGTGCTTTGCGTATGCCGCCGCCGGTCTCCAGCAGCTGCTGACGCTCGTCGCTGAAGCGGATATTGAGCCCCTCCTGAGGATGCGCCGCCACCCACTCTTCTATCATGTCGGCGAAGTGGTGCACGTTGACGACGATGTCCGTCGCCCCGGCATCTTTCAGCTTTTCCAACTGATGCTGCAGCAGCGGCTTTCCGGCCACTTCCACCAGCGCCTTGGGCATGCGGTCCGTGAGAGGTTTCAGTCTGGTACCGAGCCCTGCGGCAAAAATCATGGCTTTCATCGCTCGTAACTGAAGAGCCGTTCTTCGGCGAGTTTGGCCCACTTGGTGTCGGGGCGTCCCCAGTTGGCGTAAGGGTGTATGGAGATGCCGCCGCGCGGGGTGAAGAATCCCGTCACTTCGATGTATTTGGGGTTCATCAGTTCGATGAGGTCCTTCATGATGGTGTTCACACAATCCTCGTGGAAGTCACCGTGATTGCGGAATGAGAAGAGATACAACTTCAGACTCTTTGATTCCACCATGCGCTCGCCGGGGATGTACGAGATGCGTATCTCGGCGTAGTCGGGCTGTCCGGTGATGGGACACAGTGTGGTGAACTCTCCGCAGTTGAGGCGCACCCAATAGTCGTTTTCGGGATGCAGGTTTTCGAAGGTCTCCAACACCTCGGGGGCGTAGTCCTGACTGTAGGCCACCTTCTTGCCCAACGACTTCAGATGCTCTTTTTCCTTATCTCTTGTTTTCATTTAGCAATTACGCTTTATTTATTATAGTTTCAATATTTTATCGTATTCAAAATCGATGTGTTTGCCAATCGATGTAATGATGAGTGCAGCACCCTGACGGTCGGCTTCTTCCCTCATGATGTCGCCCATCACGCGGCTGTTGTCCTCGTCGAGATGGCTCACGGGTTCATCGGCCAGCAGGAAGTCGAAAGGCTGACACAGGGCCCTGATGAGCCCCACCCTCTGCTGCTGCCCGAACGACATGTGGGCGAGCTTCTTGTTGCGACAGGCGGCGATGCCCAGACGCTCAAACCAACTCTCTATCGTCTCACGGCTCTGATATTCCATCAGCTGGTTCTTGATGGCCACGTTCTCCCAAGCCGTCATTTCGGGGAACAGACGGAGCTCCTGAAAAAGCTGGCTCATGTGCTTTTGGCGCAGATTCACCCAGTCGGCTCTGCCGTAGCGTCTGATGTCTTCGCCGTCGAAGAGGATGCGCCCCTGGTAGTCGTCGCGGTAACCGTAGAGAAAGGAGCACAGGCTGCTTTTGCCCGTGCCGCTGGCGGCTTCCACCAGATAGGTCTTGCCGCGCTCCAACGTGAGATCCTGTTGCCACACGTCGCTTCCGAGATTTCCTCTGTCGGCAAACACATCAGGCGTCACATGCTCCAAATGTATCTCGTTCATGTCTGCAAAGGTACGAAAAAATATCCGAAAGGCCATTTATTGCTTTATACTTTTACTCTATCGTTCATGATTTTCTGAAATATTTCGTAACTTTGCGCAGGATTAACAACAACATGCTATGAAGAAACTTATATTTCTCCTGATTCTCGTCCTGACGGCGGTGTTGCCTGCAAGTGCCGTGCTGAAAGAAAAAGACCTGGCGCGCACACTCGGCGTGCTGCGTGCCGAGCTGGCTTCCGATTTCGAGAAGCAGCAGCAGTTCCTGCAGATGTACGAGCAGCAGGGCGCTGCGCAGCATCAGCAGCTCGTCTCCTATATGAACCAGTGCGAGCAAATCGGCCTGATGCTCTACTCCCAGTCGGCCGACAACACCTTCGACCAGGCTTATGCCTGCCAGCAGGCCGTCGATCTCTACTGGCGCCTGAGCGACAAGAGCGGCAACACACTGCCTTACGACAAGATTATCGACTGGCTGCGCAGCGAAATTTACCGCTACGACGCCCTTATCGCTTCGCTCAGAAGTATGCCGCCGGTGGCGGAAAACGATGAGGATTTGCTCAGCCAAAGCGACAGCATCCTGCTCAACGCCATCGACTCGCTGGCCTCCACCATCTCCGGCCGCGACTCGGACGCCGTTGCGTCGATGGAGGTCACCCCTATGATGAGAGGAAAGAAAGACGATGCCCCCGACGAACCGCTCTATCTCACGGGACAGCAGCTGGCCGACCGCGCCGCCTGTCTGGAGTATGCTGAGAATATGCGCAACAATGTGCAGCACTTCCTCGAAAGCCTTGAGGCCGAAAGCATCTACTACCACAGCGTGCAGGACAAGGTGGACAGTCTCAACAGTTTTGCACAAAAGCGCTACAAGGTGCTCCAGGATTACATCTTCAAGATGGGTTCCGAAAACTACTTCACCGTGCTCACCTCTCTGCCCCGCAGCATGCACAAGGCCGAAAGAGCCGCCCGCACCAAATATAAACCCTTCGCCAAACACGAGCAGGAGAACGACTACTCCGAGTGGCGCGGACTTTCGGTGCTCTTCATCAGCATCTTTGTGGCGCTCTACCTCTCCATAGCCATCCTCATCGCCTTCGCCCTGCTTCAGTGGTGCATGCCCAAACGCTGGCGCGGCAGCAACTGGCCTTCGCGTCGCAAAATGCTCACCTGGGTGGTCGGCACGGCCATCTTCGCCGTCTATGTCATGGTGGTGCGTCAGTTTGTCCACCGCAACTCAATCCAGATGGGCACCGAACTGGTGATGAACTTCGCCTGGCTGCTTGAAGCCATCTTCCTCTCGCTCTACATCCGCCTGAAGGGACGCCAGATGACCGATGCGGCGCTCATCTACACGCCGCTGCTCTTGCTGGCCTTCCTGGTCATCATGTTCCGCATCGTGCTCATCCCCGACGCAGCCATCAACCTAGTGCTGCCGCCCGTCCTGATTGTCTTCACACTGTGGCAGCTCTGGCTCTCGGGGCGTCATCGCCGCGAACTGCCCCTGCTCGACACGGCCTACACCCACATCACCTCCGTTGTGATGGGTGTCTCGGCCATCGTCTCCTGGTCGGGCTACAGCCTCATGGCCATACAGATCATCGTGTGGTGGACCTTCCAGCTGGCCGCCATCACCACCATCACCTGTCTCTACGACCTCATGGAGATGTATGAGCAGAGCAAACTGCTGCGCCGCGTGCAGCGTGTCGAGCGCGCCACCGGCTCCGATGTCGATGCAGATGACCGTCGCCTCATGCTCAAGCGCATGGCCGTCGGGCGCTACATCACCACCACTTGGTTCTACGAC
Source organism: uncultured Bacteroidales bacterium (assembly GCA_902791295.1). Classification (GTDB taxonomy): domain Bacteria; phylum Bacteroidota; class Bacteroidia; order Bacteroidales; family Bacteroidaceae; genus Physcousia. The sequence goes on from CADAVI010000058.1 coordinate 7,986, forward strand.
CTCGTCAACCGCACCATAGTGCCCATTCTGGCCGTGCTCTCCGTGCTCATCAGCATCTTCTGGGCTTCGGAGATTTTCGCCATGACGAGTCTCTGCATGAAGGTTTTCTTCAGGGACTTCATCAGCCAGACCGACCTCATCCAGGTGTCGCTCTTCAAGCTCTGCATCGTTGCTGCACTATGGTTCATCTTCCGCTATCTCAACTACGCCCTGTGCAGTTTCTACGTGGCCTATCGCCGCAAGGTGACGCCGCCCGACGAGGTGCTCAACTTCACACTGGCGCGCAACGTCATCGCCATCATCATCTGGGGCCTCTACTTCATCACGGTGCTCGTGCTGCTCCATGTGCCCAAGAGCGGCATCTCCATCGTCACCGCCGGCCTGGCCACCGGTCTCGGTTTCGCCATGCAGGACCTCATCGAGAACTTCTTCTACGGCCTCTCGCTGATGACGGGCCGCCTGCGTGTGGGTGACTACATCGAGTGCGACGGCATCACGGGCAAGGTGGAGAGCATCACCTATCAGAGCACCCAGGTCATCACGGCCGACGGCTGCGTCATAGCCTTCCTCAACAAGTCGCTTTTCAGCAAGAACTTCAAGAATATGACGCGCAACCACAGCTACGAACTCATCACCGTGCCTGTCGGCGTGGCCTACGGCACCGATGTGGAAGCCGTGCGCCGCATGCTCGTCGAGGCCCTCACGCCGATTTGCCGCGAACGCAATGCGGCCGACATGCCTTATGCCGACCCCGAACGTCCCGTCGTGGTGCGCTTTGCGGGCTTCGGCGACAGCAGTGTGGACCTCACGGTGCTCGTCTGGATGCTCGTCGAGGAGAAGTACGGCTTCACCGGCCGCGTCAAGGAGACAATCTACAACACGCTCAACGCCAACAACATCGAGATACCCTTCCCGCAGCGCGACGTGCACCTCATAAATAATGCATAATAATCAAGCAAGTTTGTTACTGCGTCAATGGTCAATGTTCAATTAAATAAGGAGGAGCGTCAAGCGCTCGTTGCGGACTACCGCATGCTGCTTCGCCGTGTGGGACCGCTGTTGCACGAGGGAGACATCCGCCTGGTGCGACGTCGTCTGGAGCGGGCTGACGCCGAGGGTCGTCTGCAGCGCGACGCCTTCGGCCTGCATCCCGTCATGCGCAGCCTGGAGACGGCGCTGCTGGCCTTCGACGAGATAGGGCTGCGGCGCGACGGCGTGGTGGCGGTGATGCTGCGCCCCGCCGTGAGCGGCGATGAGGCGGTGACGGAGTTCGGCGATGCCGTGGCGCGCATCATGCACGGCCTCTCGCGCATTCAGGAACTCTACCGCAAGACCCCTGTGGTCGAGACGGAGAACTTCCGCAACCTCCTGCTCTCCTTCGCCGAGGATATGCGTGTGGTGCTCATCATGATTGCCGACCGCGCGAGCCTCATGCGCCGACTGCGCGACTGCACCGACGAGGCGCTGCGCCGCGAGGTCAGCCGCGAGAGCATGTTCCTCTATGCGCCGCTGGCCCACAAGCTGGGTCTCTACCAGATAAAATCCGAACTGGAGGACCTCTCGCTGAAATACACCGAGCCCGAGGCCTACTACCACATCAAGGAAAAACTCTCCGAGACGAAGGCCAGTCGCGATGCCTTCATCGGGCGCTTCATCGGCCCCATTGAGGAGCGCCTCAGGGAGGCCGGCCTTCGCTTCCACATCAAGGGCCGCACGAAGTCCATCCACTCCATCTGGCAGAAGATGAAGAAGCAGCGCTGCCCCTTTGAGGGCGTCTATGACCTCTTCGCCATACGCATCATCCTGGATGCACCGCCCGAGAAGGAGAAGATGCAGTGCTGGCAGACCTTCGCCATCATCACCTCCATGTATCAGCCCAACCCCAAGCGCCTGCGCGACTGGCTCAGCGTGCCCAAGAGCAACGGCTACGAGAGCCTCCACATCACCGTCGTGGGCCCTGAGCAGAAGTGGGTCGAGGTGCAGATACGCACGGAGCGTATGGACGCGGTGGCCGAGCGCGGCGTGGCGGCCCACTGGCGCTACAAGGGCATCAAGAGCGAGACGGGCCTCGACGAATGGCTCACGGGCATCCGCGCCATGCTGGAGGCCAGCGACGGCAGCGAGGCGGTGGACCAGTTCCGCATGGAGCTCTACGAAGATGAGGTCTTCGTCTTCACGCCCAAGGGCGACATCTTCAAGTTCCCCAAGGGCGCCACGGTGCTCGACTTCGCCTACCACATCCACTCCAAGGTGGGCAACACGTGCACCGGAGCGCGCATCAACGGGCGTGCCGCCACGCTGCGCCAGCCCCTCAAGAGCGGCGACCAGGTGGAGATACTCACCGCCGCCAACCAGCATCCGCGCCCCTCGTGGCTCTCCATCGTCAAGACGTCCCACGCCAAGTCCAAGATACGCCTGGCGCTTAAGGAGACCGACGCCAAGGAGCGCCTCCTGGGCAAGGAGGCTTTGGAGCGCCGCCTCAAGAACCGCAAGCTCGACCTGGAGGAGAATGCCATGCACCAACTCGTACGCAAGCTGGGTTTCAAGGAGGCCAGCGACTTCTATCTGCAGATAGCGCGCGGCGGGATTGATATGGGGCACGTCATCGACGTTTACAGTTCGCTCGTTCAGGGCGACACGCACGAAGTTGCTCCTGCCGAAAGCGCATCCAATTTTGTGCTGCATCCCGAGCGCCTGCAGCAGGAGCAGCGTCGCGACGACGTGCTGGTCATCGGCAGCCGCCTCACCGGTGTGGACTATCATCTGGCGCGCTGCTGCCAGCCCATCTACGGCGACAGCGTCTTCGGCTTTGTGGGCATCGGCGGCATCAAGATACACCGCAACGACTGCCCCAATGCGCCCGAGTTGCGCCGCCGCTATCCCTACCGCATCGTGCAGGCCTGCTGGAGCGGCAAGGGCGAAGGCTCCTACCCCATCACGCTGCGCATCGTGGGTCACGACGACATCGGCATCATCAACAACGTCACGAGCATCATCTCCAAGGAGGACAAACTGACGCTGCGCTCCATCAAGATAGACTCCCATGACGGCCTTTTCGAGGGCAACGTCACCATCATGGTGGACGACACGAACCGCCTCGACGCCCTCATGAAGAAGCTCCGCACGGTCAAGGGCGTGAAGCAGATTTCCCGCCTTTAGACTTGGGTCCTGATTTTTACGCCCTAACTGGAGAAAATTTGCGCGCCAGTTAGAAAACCGATTTTCTCCAGTTAGAGGGCCCTTGGATTTGTTGTAGCAAAAAGTCAAAGATCGCTTGTCGTTCTTCACTCAGAGCGTCAGTTCGGAATCGACGCTGCAAAGGTACGACAGCGACATTGCGGTTTTCGAATAAATGACCAACTTTTTTCAAAAAATTTTTTGAGGGGGGTGGTCAAATTGGTCAAGGTCAAACAGGTCAAATTGAAAATCGGATGTCGTTTTCGGCTCACAATAATAATAAAAATATATATTTTTATTATATATTGTGGCACTTTTTGCCTTGCGAAACGAGTTTGACCAAAATGACCTTGACCAAAATGACCGCAAGTCAATTGGTGCAAATCACTGGTTATCAGCACTATGAGTTTTATCACGCACGGTCATTATATCATTACTGACTATACCTTTTTGTCCCCAAGCAGACATAATCCGGGCAAAATCGCGCCCCAAAATCTCCACCGTTTTGCCCCAATTTTGGCTCAAAAAAGCCTCAAATCTCCCCTACTTTCGCTTCAAAACTCGCCAAAACCGCCTAAAACCACGGCGAAAAACACCAAAAATTACACATAAATAGTGAAAAACACTCAATTCTGTAGTGAAGATGCGTTGTTTTAACTATTTACTAATGAAAAATGCGTAATTTTGTTGCCGATTGGATGTAATAAAAACTACATTATGAAAAGTTTTGGATCGAAACCGTGGATTCTTCCACAACCTGTGCTGATAATCGGCACTTATGACAAAGATGGTAAGCCCAATGCAATGAACGCTGCTTGGGGTGGTCAGTGGGATATGCACAAAATCATTATTTCAATGGGTTCTCATGCTACAACAGACAACCTTGCTGAGACCCCTGAATTAACTGTTACTTTCGCTACTGCTGATACCATGACAGCCTCTGACTATGTAGGTATCGTTAGCGGTAGGAATACGCCAGATAAGATGGATAAGACAGGTTGGACTGTGGAAAAAGCCCCCAATGTCAATGCTCCTGTTTTCAAGGAGTTCCCAATGACGCTTGAATGTCGGGTGAAGCAGAAGATAGACGAGAGTGAGACTGGCTATTACCTCGTTGCAGAAATCGTCAATATCCTCTGTGATGAAAAGTACCTGGCAGAAGACGGCAAGCCGGATGTAGAGAAAATGGAGCTTATCACATTCGACCCGGTACGCCACACTTACATTCAGTTGGGAAAGACTGTTGGTAATGCTTTTTCTGACGGAAAACAGTTGAAATGAGGAAAGCAAGCAGAGAAAAGGCTCAAGCGATTTGGGGAGCTTAGTTCAGACGGCTTGCAGCCAACGTCCTGGCTCCTTCTACCCATACTCTAAGCTTACTCATGAGTAAGCCTGGGAGCAGCTTACACCTTGGCTACACCGTTGAAACGCCCGAAGTAAACTGCCAATCCGCTTCGGGCTGATGGTGCGGTAGCCTCATCCCTTCTTCGCGTTTTCATCAACTTTTTCCATCTGTTTCTTGTTTGTTTGAAATTATGCATTGTGAATTGATTAAAGGCTATGCAGTAAAATTTGGAAGGGCTATAAAAAAGCGCCCGCAGAGGTGTTTCTTTGGGCGCTTTTTATTTAACTCTTATTTATAACGCACATAATAGCCCCTGCCATTACAATGTGCACAGTTACCAATATACTCCTGGTTCAGGCCTTTTACTCTCTTACCTTTACCGGAACCATTGCATGATTCACAAGTAGTGCGCACTTCCTCAACCGTTATTTTTACTTTTTCCTCTTTAGACGAAGAAGCGTTAGAGGTGGTTTGAGGTTTGGATGAGATCGGAGTCGAACTATTTCTTGCGGCACTGACGGATGTCGATGCGGTTTGTCTGGATGATTGATAATAGTTCGTAGCAATATTGTTTAGGGACTGAGCCAAACCCATTAAAATGGCACCCCAAATTTGTGCACGTCGCTGACGTTTTTCCGCTCTCTCCAATCGTCTCATCTCTTTCTGACGCTCTATGCGGGCCTGTTCTTCCTTTTTCAATCGTTCATAGTAGTCCGGTATTAAAATCGGATAGGCAATCTCACGTATTTCTTCAAGCAACTTCTCCTGATGCTTTTTGTCCTCCATTTCGAAAACCGGAATTATTTTTTCATCTTCAAAAGAAATGTTGTATTGGTACAGATGATCGAATTCGTCCTCTATAACGTCTGTATACCCTAACTCCTTATTACATGTTAGCCACATGTTAACAAAGAGAAGGCATTCTGGCACAGATTGCATATGGGGCTGATAATCAACCTCGTCAAATTGATAGAGGCACATCAGAGCATCCTCCCATTTCCCTTCATCACAGTAATCGCTCGCCAGCCGAATCCATACGTTATCCAATATACTGGCTCTTATTGGCAGCATGAATTCCTCTCTGTCTATTACACCCTTTGAATGAACTTCCGGGTTAAAATCGTTAATTGCTACCTCTTCAAGCATTTTATTGGTATTTATATTATTAACCTTCATACTGTTTCCGTCAAATAATAGCGCAGTGGTTGTTACCGGTGGAACAACGTCCGTTCCGTCATAATAGAATATATGATATTCAGATAATCCATCCTCATTTGTTGGGCTGGCCACTATAAACACTTTGTTTTCCCTGTCCTTTTTGATAGCCGAACCCGATTTATAGGAAAACAATCTCCGTCCTTCAAAGGTATACACTACTGAAGGTCCGTCCAATTTGCCACCTTCTCCATAACAAGTCACGAAACCCTCTTCATCCATCTCCAAATTCATATATTTGATTGGAATGATTTCGTTCCCATCAACATCGACAACACCAACCACACTCTCCTGTGTTGAATCGTCTACAATTTTTCTAACTTTGTAGCAATTGGGATAAAACGGTTGCAACCAAGTTTTTCCTAGCTTAGGAATAAAAAAATTATTGTCAAAAGTCATTGCAACCTCAGGCGTCTCTATGTAATCGGAATGGATTTCACATATAATCGACCATTGCTTCAATATCGGACGTATCGAATCAACAATCTCAGTTCTATAGTCGGAAATGTTCTTTAAAGCATCGGTGTCGCCAAAACTTTTGGGACATTGAGCATAAGAAACTGCCGTACAAAAGATAAAGAGGATTAAGAGGATTTTGATGTTCTTCATTTTGTTTTATTTTGCTTTAATTTGTTAATTCTGTTTCCTGCCCAAAGATACGAACTAATTCCTTTTCCACCAAAAATAACAAAAAATAAATAGGACATGAACTCTGAGATGCAAAAATATAATGCAGTTTTTCTGGATTTGAGAAGATTATAAGAAGCCTTTGATATCACTTTTATACGAGAACTGAACGAGAGATGAACGAGAACTAAACGACAAGAGGACGCACACTTTTATGATGAACAAACAAACGGATAAAAGAAAAGCGCCCGCAGTCTATGTCTGCAGGCGCCGCTATATTAAATAGTCATAATGTATAAAACCCGCCGTCGTTCAGCAGGACAACCGGCCATTCTTTTTCAAACGCTTCAGAAAATTTATCCGGCGCATCCGTGTGGATTGGAATAATCGCCTTGGGGTGAAGCAGATTAAAGAATTCGCACAAATCCTTCATGTCAACATGACCGCTGGTGTGCCAACCGTGTGAAACGTAATCGTCCCCTAATGAGCGGGCAAGATTTTCATTGTAGGTTTCAGTTCCTTCCCTGACATATCCGTCCCACATGGACAACACCTTAACCTTCTCGCCGGGTATTTGCTTCAGGAGATTATCAAAGCGCTTATTCGCTCTGGCCACCAGCACATACCCCTTATCTGACAGAAATTGCGGGAAACTGTCAGAAACATAGAATTTGTCCTTGTCATACTTGTCGTAAATCAACACTTTGGGCTCATATTCCCCATACTGATATAATGGAGATTTGGTCCAAATAGAATCGCTGTTAACAATGATGTCCATAATCTCTCTCTGATATCCATCCACATAGAAAGGAATCTTTGCTTCGAGCGCAGCATGATAGAGCGCAAACAGACGGTCAATATTGGTGGAAGAAAGATAGACAACGGTGCCTTTATGAGCTTTCTTGTTTTCCATGAACAACGACTTGAAATCGCGTTGCAAGGCAGACTCCGTTTTGCTCGTTGCATTGGGTCGACTGATATTTGTGGCCTCACAGACTACACAATCCACCTTGCCGATAAACTTCTTAATTACTTCGGGAAACTTACTGCTCCTGAAGCCATGCATACGAAAATCGCCCGAATGATATGCAGAATGCCCGTCGGCTGTAATCTTAAAGGCATAGGCGTCAAAGGCGGAATGGTCCGCGGTTATCGGCATAATGTTGAACGGACCAATGGGGAACGCCTTGCCTTCCTTAAAGGTTTGCATCAACTTCAACCTCTCCAGCATTTCCTCATGCAAAAGGTTAACAGACTTAAGATGATTGGATAATGCCGTTTGAATGTTTCTTGCCACATCGCCCATATAGATTTTTAGTTCTTTGGGCAATTTGGTGATACAACCGATATGATCTCCGTGATAATGAGTGATGAGTAGAGCGCTTTTGGAGAGGTCTCCGTGCGTCAATCCCTCTACCTCCAAGTCTCCCGACTTCGGGCCTCCGGGAAGCTCCTCGCCGTAATCGACAAACAGATGCCAGCCGTCGTGTTCATATTCCGTAACACAACCGCCTATCTGCTTTGTGCCGCGATGGATGGTGATGGTCATTGCTTTAATTTATCATATTCATTGATAACTTCATCAATATTTGAATTCAAGTCTTCACATACATTTTTTATTGTTTGTAGCGCTTTGTCTCTAGAAGGATGTTTCTTTGTATATGTCTGCTTAATATAAAGGAAAACGTAATTACGAACAGACGAAGGCTTCGAGTCGGTACGCAAAATGCCTATCTTCTTCATAATTTGAAGAACCTTTGTATAGTATTCAACAATTACAGGCTCCGCATTTTCTCCTTTTAGTTTTGCTGCCTCTTTAAGAAATCTCTCATAATTACCCATTTGGTTTCGAATCTCTGCAGGCTTCCTGCCTGACGGCTTCAGTCTCCCGTCATCAACAAGTTTCAGCTCTTCAAAACAGATTTCTCCATTATCTGAAAGTTTCACTAAGTCTATTCGAATGTCTGTTCCATCATCCAAACTTAGGGCAAATTCTGTATCAATGTAGGAGTGATCCTTGATATACATTTGTGATTGAATGAATTTCTCACTGGAGAAATTTTTTCCATTTAACTCATCACCCTCAATACAGGCAACATTTTTCTTGTTTGCTTCTACTCGTTTCTTAATGGAGGGAAGACTGCAAACGATTTCTTCTGGACGCCTTTTCACATTACCATATTTCAAATTTAGTTCATCACACGTTTTCTTTTCAAACCCCAGATAATAGTTATGTATTTCTGACTCTATTTTATCATCCTTACAGCTAAGACTCATAATAGATGCACCTCTGTAATAGATATTGATTCTGTTATTCTTTCTGATATTGCAATACAGTTCATTATCCTCTATTAGTTTACGCCACCACAGGGGCTTGGAAGATAAAATCTCAAACAATTGGTCGTCAACATTCAACTTAAAATAACTCTTTTTCATGGCTCAATTATTTATTATTATTTAATTTCATGTTTATAACACCACAATCCTCCGTCATATATGTGCTGGAGAGAGACTTTTTTACCGGCCAATTTGGACATGATTTGAAGATGCCTCGCCTCGACCTTATTTAGGAAGACCACATTATCGTCACTAATCCATTCGCCGTTGTCGTTGCGAATCAGATGCCATTTCCTTTCTTCGTTCGTTTCCATCATGCATATTCCACTTGCGGTAAATCAATATCAACCGTCTCTGCTTCGTCCCCATCGTCCGCTGTCGGAACGGCCAGTCTCAGTTCTCCGTCCTTCATCGTATTGTCTACAAGAAGAGTCAAGGGATATATGTCACTGTTCTCATCAAAGACGGGATAGCCGTATTCATCAAACTCAGTCATGAAAGCAGAGTCTATGGCATAAACAAAATACTTCCCGCTGTACTCCTCTATCTCATGATTGAGATTCGGATCCTGAACGGCATCAAAGGCGGTTCCCTGAGTCAAATCAATCCCATAGAGCAGAAACGGAGCAGCATCATTGGATCTTTCCAACAAATGCATTGTCCTGCCGTTGGCATAGAAGTTCAGCGCATATTCCGCAGAATGTCGTTCATGAAAATCCAGCTCGAATGTTTTGACTACTTCGCGAAACGTCACTCCGTCGCTTATCCTCCGGCCCTTCTTGTTAAAGTCGGCAGGATTAAAACGATAGGTCTCTATTATTTCTTTCTCCATCATATATATAAATACGAAGCGGCCACAAAAATACTTACAGGATTCCCTCGATTTCTTATTCTATTTTGTGTTTTTTATATAAAATTACTTAGCAAAGTTATAAAACTCTTCTAAACTTCACTATAAATTCCAACGAGATTTTTGTATCATCATGTTATATAGCAGAAATCTCATAATGATAACCCAGCAGCACCCGACTGACAGAATGGGCTTTCATGTAAGTGTGCGGCATCGTTGTGATCAATTCCCATGCTTTTTCCGCTTCTTCAACAGATGTTTCGTCATTGAGGCTGGCAAAGAGTTTTGTCTTACAATCCTCCAAAGGCTTTTCTTCACCTTTGGTAAACATTCTGCAAATAATCACACGAACAAGGTTTGCACTAACATCACTCACATGAAAATAATGACTGAGAATCTCCATAACCTGTTCCTGATAGATGAGAAGACCGCGCGTGGGCGCAAGAATCTCATCAAGCCCCACAACACCTGTCGGCTCCCACGCTTCACCATTCATGCGGCGGACATAGGTATCGTACATATCCATCGTGTTTGGAGTTTTAAGGGTATAGAGCGCCACTTCGTCATCAATATTGTTCGGAACTGTTCTCTCACGTTTCCTGTCCAAACATGCAAACGACGACGCCTGTCCAAAAAGGCTTTCACGTATGCCAGGAGCATCAAATGTTGTCAGAATGAATGCAGATTATTTTAGCGGGCGTCTCAGCGGCAGGATAACAGCCTTCTTGGCCATACGCGTGAACCGGCTGTTGCAACTCATTATGAGCTTGATGCGAAGGCGAAAGCGGAAGCGGTGCGTCAGCTCGCAACACCAGCCGTGACTGAATTCGAAGCAATCGCACACATTGCGCTCCAGGAACTCATACGCATCTTGTGACAGAGGCTGATTGGGGCGCAATCCCAGCAGCAGATAATACTCCACATGACCGGATATCACCGGTATCTCGTGCATCCACTCGGCGAAAGACACCAGAAACTCCTCATCGCTTTCATCCTCCTGCACGAACTCGAAGGCTTGACAGTCGCACTCAGGGGCCGTGAGATACGCTATCGTATCCTCGCTGAAAATGCACCGGCCATCAGCCTTGACAGACTTGAGATACTCGTTCATTGGCTGCGATACTTCTTTTGAAATCATAGTCATCAGATTTAAAATTTCGATGCAAGTCTATACCGGATTTTTGAAACGAACAAGTTTTCCAGCAACTTTTTCTCAAAAATTTTTTTTAGTCGAGTTTTAGCAAAACACGCCTCTTAATTGTTAAACATTGTTAAATATTTTAGCAAAACACGCCAAAACGGCCAAAATCGCCTGTTTTTAACATTTGAAAATCGTATAAAGTAACATATATTATGGAAGAGTATCATTTTTAAAACCTTATAAATCAACATGAGCATCAGACAATTCAAAACCACGCAAAGCATCACGGAACGCAACTCTCTCTCCATGGAGAAATACCTGCGCGATGTCAGTCACCGTCAAGTTGTCTCACAGGAGGAGGAAGTGAAACTCGCACGCGCCATCCGCAGAGGCGGAGCGGAGGGAGAGCTCGCCAAGCAGCAACTCATTGAAGCAAACCTGCGCTTCGTCATTACGGTGGCAAAGCAATACAGCCAGACGAATATGGAATTGGCCGACATCATCTCCGAGGGCAACATCGGGCTCATTAAAGCGGCGGAACGATTCGACGAGACGCGCGGCATCAAATTCATCTCCTATGCCGTGTGGTGGATCAGACAGGCCATCCAGCAGGCCGTTTCGGAGCAGGGGCAGACGGTGCGAATGCCGCAGCATATCGTTACCCTGCAGAACATATACAGCCAACTCTTCAACAAAACCATGCAGTCCGAGCAACGCAGGCCCACAGCGGAGGAGTTCGCAAACTATGCGGGAATTGACGACAAACAGGCGGAGACATTAATAAACAGCCGACAGAAATTCACTTCAATGAGCACTCCGGTCTATGGGGACTCCAACACCACTGTGGGTGACAACATAGGCGACGAAGCCGGTGACGAAACAGAACGGATATCACTTTCAGACGACATCAGAGAAGTCTTCCGACTCCTGCTCAACGAGAAGGAAGCCATCGTACTCTGCAGCACGTTCGGACTCAACCGGAATGAAGAAACATTCTACACTCTGGCCGTGAAAATGGGGCTGACAAAGGAGCGCGTGCGCCAAATCAGAGAAAAAGCCATCAGCAAAATCCGCCGGTCGCCCTACAAAAACCTACTGCGACAATATCTCGGGTAAAATATTTTTTTTCAAGAAATTTATATATCTATGCTTTACGTAATGCATAACAAAAAAACGACTCGTGAAAATTACAATTAAAACGAAAAAGTGTGACTCCACACTTACTATCAGGAAGACTTTAACTTGATTTTGGATGAAAATTTCTCGGCTATATGTAAGGCGATTGCTAACAGGGGAGTCGCACTAAATGAACTTAGAACCCTTTTGGAAAAGCATGAAGGACTCTTTGAAAAAATCGTAAATATTATCAGAAAATCCAGGGATGGATATCAGGCTGCACATGATTTGTGTACTCAGTTGGGTATTAGTGAGGCGACGTCAACATACATATTAACTATGTCTTTGTCCAAGATAAGTTCATTCAACCAAGAATATTTCCAAAAAAAATGTGATGAATATAAGAAAAATCTAGCCAATCTGAATACATTCTAATTATCACAATTTGCTTAGAAAAAAAATGTTCATGAAGCTTCGCTCTATAGACATTTCTCACGCTCGGCAGAGATTAAGCAATCTAGTCTCTGCCCTCACTTACTCGAAATGCTCATGCAAACAAATTTGCAGTAATTTTGATAGACAAGAATCTAAGCGGACGCTTCTATTTCAATGTATTTTGTCTGTCTATCTGTCTATAGGCGGTTTGGTTTAAGGTTATATCGATTGATTGTCTGTTTCACTTATGCTGCAACGCCCTTCTCATAGAGGAACTCCGGCGCGAAATCCACACCGTTGTACCACTCCAGAGTCCAATCCGTGAGGCCGAACTGGATGAACTTGTCGCTGTCGAGCAACTGCTCGCGCAATGCCCCCGTGAGGAGAGGCTTGAAATCCACAATGCGACGCTCGCCGTTGCTGAAC
>CADAVI010000059.1 GCA_902791295.1 uncultured Bacteroidales bacterium
CAACGGCATCATGAACGCCGCCACCATCTTCCTGGGCCTCTGCGTGGGCGCCACGATGACGGTGGACGCCTTCATCAACGTGCAGACGCTGGGCATCGTGGCCGGCGGCTTCTGCGCCTTTGCCCTGTCCATTGCCAGCGGCATCTGCATGGTGAAGATATGGAACCTCTTCGCCAAGAAGAAGATTAACCCGCTCATCGGTGCCACCGGCCTCTCGGCCGTGCCTATGGCTTCGCGCGTGTGCAACGGTATTTCCACGAAGTACGATCCCAAGAACCACGTCCTGAACTACTGCATGAGCAGCAATATCTCAGGCGTTATCGGCTCTGCCGTTGCCGCCGGTGTGCTCATCAGCTTCCTGGGATAAGCGCTTCCCCTTCGTGTGCTGGTCCGCCCACACCGAAGACAACCCTTTGCTCCGGTCCCTTTGGTCCAGAGTTGATATCGAAAGAGCCACGGTGGGCATGTACCACCGCGGCTCTTCGCGTTACGCGCGCGTCATTTATGAAATGAAATATGCACGCCGTCCGGCGTTGGCGCTATCCACGCTGCGCCAACTCATCGGAACGCCCGCCTTCCGCGACTTCTCGGCAGATATCGATGCCGTCGTCCCCGTCCCCACCACCTGGTGGCGTCGCCTTGTGCGCGGCTACAATCCCGCCGCACTCCTGGCCGATGAAATCGCTGTAAGTTTCCGTATTCCCTCCTTCCCCAAAGCTTTGACCCGGCACTGGGGTGCGCGCCAGTCGCGCACGGCGGGGGCGTTGCGTACGGACCTCACGCGCCTCTCCTTCGCCTTCTCGCGACTCCCCGTGAAAGAGGGTGCCCACGTGCTCCTGGTGGACGACGTGGCCACCACGGGCACCACGCTGGCCTCCTGCGCTCTGGCACTGCATTGCGCCCGTCCCGACCTGCGCATCAGCGTCTTCGCCCTGGCCTGGGCCGGGAAGTGAGTGCCTACATCATGACAAAGTAAGCATCGCATGGCAATAATCAAAAGAAGTCTTCTGTTGAATAATTTCCTTCGCTATCATCATCGCGATTACCTGACCACTTTATGCTTTTTTCATCTCCGGAAGTCATGAGCATTGAGGCGGTTCTAACCTGTATCACCAAGATTTGCGGTGCGATATAGTATTTCTTTGTCTTCATAGCTGTCTTTTCCCTTTATTTACTTGATGAATATCTTTTGGCCGTTGTGGACGTAGATGCCTCTCTCTGACGGACGCCGGCTGAGCTTCCTTCCGTCCAGCGTGTACCAGGTGTCTCCGCTGTTGACATCGGAGGCCTTGGTGGCAGAAATGGCAGTGGGGTCGTCTGGCAGACAGATGAGACGGGCTCCGTTGACCCTGTTGACAGTGAGATATGCACGATATGCCGGGATCTTCTTTGTACCTCTGTAAATGAAGAATCCCACCTCACCTTTCTTGTTTCGACCCAGTGTGAGGCAACCGCCTTCGATGGCATCACTCTGGTTGACGTCCAGACCGTTACGTCCGATGCCGTTGAGCAGATTCTCGGACATATTTCTTTCTGCAAATTTCCTTGCCTCAGAGGGGTAAAGCCTATACGTGCCTGAGGCTGTAGCACGGATGACGACAGGAGTCAGCATGGGCACTCGCCCACTGATTTCGCGCAGAACGAGATATTCTTCGTTCTCGCTCGTCTTGTCTTTGTCCACGATGTAGGCAGTGAGCCCGTCGGGCAGTGTGGTGTCAAATCCGATATACATGGTGGCCCAATAATTGCCCTCATTGTCACGACTGTTGGCACTGACTTCCAAGTCAAAGTAACGTTTCAGCTTGCCGGCCTCCCGATAGGCGCTCCAGCAGGCGGCGTCCTTAAACTGTTCCAACAGGACGCCCCGGCCCTCACCCGTCTCGGCTTCCTGCCTCTGGTCTTCCGTCAGGTCGTTAGTGGCATCCCTCACATAGACGGTCATCAGCTCGCCATTGGCGGAAGTGATGCCGTCGGCGGCCAGTTCGGTGTAACTGTCGTGGTCGGGAGCGTCGAGATAGAGACTGGTCGCTCCGTTGATTTTATAGATGGCATTGCTATTGATGCACTCTACCCTGCCGTGAAGTGTGATGTCTCCCGTGCGTCCACCGGGATAGCACACGAGTTGATTGCCTTCCTTCGTCATCAGCACGCCGTCGCGCGAGGCGAAACTGCCGTTGTCCGGGTCTACATAGATGTTGGTCACGGCAGAGGCGTAGAACGGATGCTCGCCGACGGTACCGACCCTCGCAGGCAGGGAGATGGCGGTCAGACCAGTACATCCCTTGAAGGCGTCGCCGCCGAGGGCCGTCACGTTTTGAGGCAACTGCAGCTCCGTTATGTTTGTCTTCTCACGGAATGATGCGCCGAAGTCGTCAACGCTGTTGAACAGGCGGAACTCAGGGAACTGGCCGATCTGTGTGGTCGCTGAAGCATAGTTCATCGCCGTGGACAGGCTGCCGTTGCTGACGGCGGCCAGTTCACCCAATGTGAGATAGCCGTTGGCATCACTGTCAAAATGGTTGACACAAAAAGTCTTTGTGTTGTCGTCCGTAAAGGTGACGCCGGGCTTGCACGACGCCGACACTGTCAAGGGTGTGATGACTTTGGCATCGTCCAGACGGCGGGTCATAAAGCACGTGCCTGCTCCTTTGGGGGCGATAATGCCCATCTCGGGATATATTTCCAGATAGCTGTCGATGTCGAGCGACCACGACGCTGCGCCAGGTTCAAAATCCATCTGCGTCTTCAGGTCGTAGAGAGGATTGGCCGACGAACTGTAGAGCGGCAGTGAAAGCAGTCGCCCGTAGTCTGTCTCGGCAAAGGTTTTCAGCGCGGGCAGTCGCCGCGTGGCGGTGATCCATTGTTCTCCGCTGAGTGCCTCGCCGGACATCAGGGCGCCGACAGTCTTGACATTCTCTGCGTTGACCAGACTGACCGTTCCCTCCGGCACATAGAAGTCAATGGGTTCATACCCGTCATCTTCAGGTTTCAACGTGACCACGTTGTTCGACGACATCAGACAACGCACCACGTTTTGACTGGATGAAACCCGACGGCAGAGATTCCGGATGTTGCCATCAACGCCGTTGACGGCGATAATGCAGTCTTTCACCGTCCCGTCTATACGGTAAGCAAGGGCATAGGCCCAGAAAGCGTGGTTGCTACCTGCCACGACCGAACCTTCGAAGATGCAGTTGCTGACGGTGGCGTTCGCTTCAATTTGTTCCGCCAGAAGAGCGTTGGCGTGGTCGGGGTCGTCCGCGGTGCGTCGGGTATAAGTGTTGACGAAGCCCACATTTTCTATCACGGCGCCTTCCTTAACGTGATAGAAGATGCCGCAGGCATTGGTGGCGTAGATGCCGCGCACCAGGTGCCCGCGTCCGTCGAGACGGGCGCTCCAGTTGGCGGTGAAACTGCTGTGGTCCCAGGCTCGCTTCCCTTCTTTAACCTCTCCGGTAGCGTCAAGCAGATCTTCGTTAAACCAGATGTCCTGGGTCAGGGCGTAGTAGTCACCGGCCACGTTGTCGCGGAAGGCCTTCATCAGTTGTCGGGCGTTGTGGATAAGGTAGGGGGTCTCCTGCGATCCGTTGCCACCGTCGTATCCGTCGGCGAAGTTTCCGTCCCATGTCTTGCCACAGGTCACCCGCAGGAGGAACTGCTTGGAGGGGCCCTCCGCCGTCGTCACTCTCAGCATCGAGGTGCCCGGATCGCGGGGCGTTGCCGTTTGGCCTTCGATGCTAAAAAGCGCCTCATTTGAGAGCCCGTAGCTGTAGGTCTTTTCGTTGCAGGTCTTTGGAGCCAGCGAAAAGGCGTTGTCCAAATAGTGCGCCCGGTTGCTTTCGGTGAAACCGGGAGGTATCGCCGCTAGCGAGGCATAGGCCGGGAAGAGTGCGGGGGTGTACAGATCCGTCTCGTCGCCCCAATTGGTCATTGCCCTGGGGAGAACTGATTCCTTCATGTATTCTCCTTCTCCTGTATAGCTGGCGTTGTTGATGCCATCTACGCAGAGACGGGGGTAGAAACCCGCAGCATACGCCCACGTGACACCTCTGACGCTAACAGACTTGTTGTTGTAGTAAATTGCTTCATTGGTGTAAAGGACGTCTTTTTCTGCAGAGAGGGTAAGCTCATTGCCATTGCCGGTCAGCTCGCTGAACGTCTTGACGGCATTGCTGTTGCCCAACTGGCACAGACTGCGGTCATAGTAGCAGTTTATGGGTTCTTTGCTGTTGGCCTCACCGTTGGTGCGCTGCTGTATAGGGGTTGAATAATTGGACACGGTGGAGGGCTCGACGGTGCCCAGGAAGAGTGAGTTGCAGACGCGTTCTCCCGGCGAGCGTGCTGCTATGCCGCCGCAATAAACAGCGTTGGCTCCGTCCAGATGTCCGCTGAACACGCAGTTGTGAATTTGTCCCGGGAGTTCTTTCTCGCCGACGGAGTTGCTCTCGTTCTTGCCCACAATGCCACCCACGTTGTATCCTCCTGTGGCTGTGACGGTGCTGACGCAGGCTATGATATTGCCCTTATTGCGACCGCAGATGCCGGCTGCCGTGCCGTCGGTGTTGACCGTGACGGATCCCGAAGAGGCACAGGCCTCGATATTGCCTCCGCTGGTGCCGCAGATGCCGCCCGCGTGGAAATAGTCGATTGTCGTCCTGTTGACCGTTATGTTGACGTCGGCGGTGCAGTCGAAGACGAAGGACTCTTTAGCGTGTCCGATGTCGATTGTATAGGGACTGACGCACCCCACGATGCCGCCCACGTCGAAGGCGCCGTTCAGGTAGGTCGTGAATTCCGTGTGGCAACGGTAGATGCAGACGGGGTTTTGCGCTAAACCCACCAGTCCGCCCAGACTGCTGCAGTCTGCCAACTGACTCACCGTGCCCCGCATCTCGCCTCTCACGTTGCATCCGTAGATGGCACCGTAGAGAGCTTTGCTGTAGTTGTAGCTGAGATGACCGCAAAGCAGGCCAATATTCAATTGATAACTGTTGTTGTTGTCCGTCTGGCCAATCGTCACGGATGCTCCGGTCATCTTGAGGTTGCGTATGGCGCCCGTACACTTGCCGAACAGACCGTAGTTATAGCCATGCCACTCCGGGCTGTTGACGACATGCATCTGCATGTTGGCTATAGTGTGGTTGTTGCCGTCGAAATAGCCCTCAAACGGCGTGTCGTCCACCCCGATGGGAATCCACGTGCAGGAGAGGCCGATGAGATTCAAATCTCTCTCCAAACGGAAATATTTGCCGTAAAAGGTGTTGTGGTTCACATTGACGTGGTAGGCCACTGCGGCAAGATCTCTTTCCGAATAGATCCGATACGGATCGGCCGAAGTGCCTTCTCCCGAGAGAGGCCATTCGCTTTGTCCCGCCTGCTGAACACTTTCGTAAAAACTCGCTTCCCAATCGGTGTAGTTGATATAAAGACTATATTTCACCGTCGCGCTTGCCGCTGCACAGATGCAGGCCGCCAACGCCATGCAAAGCATCCTTTTCATGTCTGTCATGCTTTTTATTTTGTTTCTTTATCGAATGTAAACTTGAATGCCTCGCGTCCCGTGCTGAGCAGGTAGATGCCGTTCCTCTTTATCGGCACGAAGATGACGGAGGAGGGATTGCTGTGCAGGTAGTAGGGAACGCCGTTCACCTCGAAGATGCGCACATAGTCGCCCTGCTCCAGTCCGCTGATGCGCACGCCGCCCTCCTCGCAGGTGACCGTGACGCGATGCTGCGTCAGATTGGGGGCCACCACAGGCAGTCCGGTGATGTCGTCCAGTTCCGAGGGCAGCAGCGTCAACATGCGCAGATTGTCGCGCCATGAGAGGTTTTCCACCGTTGCTTCCATCGGGTTGTCGTCGACCTCAGTCAGCGTTTCGCTGATGCGATCGTTGTATATGCGGGCGCGGAGATAGGTCTCCGTCTCTTCCGAGAGGTTCTCCACCGTCAGTTCGACGTAAGCCTTACGCTCGTCGCCAATCAGCTCGAAGTCCTCTCTCCTGAGCACCACCTCGGCCGAGTTGGCGATGGGCACGTCGGCAATGTTGTCGGGATAGAGTCCTACCCGCACGCTGTGGTTCGGATTCAGTCCGCCTTCTGTCAGGTCGGTCAGCTCGACGTAAACAGTGTTCTTTGCTCCCTTCACCTCATGCCCCAGCATTTCGCATCGCACATCAGCAAAGTCCACCACCGTTTCCTTCTGTTCGTATCCGGCCGCCTTGGTGCGGCATTGGGCAACTCTGTTTTGCCTTGCGCCCTGCTCCATATCCCAGCCGTCCTGGAACAGTGCCTTCACGTCTCTTGCCTTCAGGAATCCGTCGAAATCCTCCGGCAGCTCATAGTCCACGGTTAGCGTCTGCACGGAGTAGGGACCGATGAAGATGTCCCGGAACGAGAATTCCTGACTGTTGATGTAGCCCGACACGCCCGTGATGGGTGTGGCGCCCGAGTTGTAGATGTTCACGCTGACAGGCAGCGTCCCGGTGTTGCCTCTCATACCCATTTGCGGATAACTGACGGTGTAGTTGAAGTCGTCAAAGAATTCTTCCGTGTTGCGCATGAGCCACGATTCTTTGTTGTGGGGGTCGGCCAGAGTGTACAGCGCCGTCACCTCCTGATTGTTCAGGAACACGGTGTAGTGGGTCATCTCCAGCGTGTCGAGCGTGCAGCCCAGGGTGACGTAAGGCGTGGCCTGCAGATTCTCATTCAAGAAGAGGCGTGAACAGTTCAACATGGTGAGTTGCTTCTGCGTGGCGATTCTCCTGTCTCCCATGCGGATGCAGTTGTCGTCCTTCTTCCACACCACGGCAAAGTCGTCCGGGCTGCTCAGGTCGTGGTCGCTCACCAGCGTAACGCTCTGCGGGTTGTGGTGCGCGATGTCCAGATCCACGCCGTAGTTCTGATACTCGCCGCGCATATTGATTTCCTTCACGTATATGTCGTTGCTCATCGAATCGGCCGGATGCAGCACGCCGACGAAGGCGTAAGGCCCCACCATCTCGGCGGAGAAATCCTTGACATCACGCTGCTCGGTGATGACGGGCTGCAGCGCTCCGTTCACGGGTTTGCACACGTATTTCAGCTGCAGGTCTTCCCGCCCCTTGGGCATCATGTGTACCATGGCCAGCACGGTGTCGTTGCGCATGAGCAATTCATACTTGTTCACCACGTCACCCAACGTCAGCGGCATGATGCTCTGCGGCTCTCCCCATTTCTCGCCGTCGTACACGGACAACACGAGGTCGCCCACGAAGCCTCTCACGCCCAAGTTTCTCAGCGAATCCACCTGGGGCAAGACATATTGTCCGCGCATCCACAAACAGGCCGCCGCATCCGAGGAGTAGGAAATGCCGTTGTCGGTGTCCACGTTCATGGCCATCACGGGACATTTGTCCACCAGCGTCTCGTCGTAGGCTATCGTCTTCCGCTGCCACTGTCCGCCGGCCGTCCTGTGGCTGGCGCAGATGCTGTTGTATCGTGACAGTTCCGTGTCCTTCGCCAGCAGATCTTCCGCCGCCATGTCTTCCGCCGTGATGTCGCGCGTCATTTCCTCATACACCACCAGTTCGTTGTCGCCCACTTTGTCGGCGTGCGGACGGTCGATGCGGTGTCCGTTGTTGGGCAGCGGCGTGCCGTCGCCCGTCTTCATGGTGGTGCTTTCGGCGCTGCCCGGCTCAGGCAGGCGGAATTCCATCAGGCGGTCGTCGTTGAGATTGTTGCCGCTCTGCTGGTGGCTCAACAGCATGCGGTCCCCGCCCAGGAAGAAGGGTGCTGCTCTGTAGCCAACGCCTTCAAGCAGCGTCTCGGCCAGGGTATATTCCTCTCCCTCTTCCTCTTCGGACGCCGCTACGCGGTTTTGTTTCGGTTGAGGCTTGTAGTTGGGGTATGAGGGTATCATGGGATTGAGTGGGGAGTCGTCCCATAACCAGTATCTGCCCCAGTTCCCTGTCCAACGCCCCCTTAGGCGAAAACCGAATATCGACTGTACGTCCGCATAGAATTCGAATGCCCCCATCAGCAGGAACGTGGATCCGCTTGCCTCCTTAAATCGCGACTCAAACGGCCACACCCAGCCCTTCTTATAAGAGCCTTTCGCACCGATGCGTCCGCCCGCGGAAATCCTGAGTCCCCGCGCGAGCAAGGTGGTTGTCTCGTCTTCTATTCCTCCTTCGGGATCTGCCGGGCCGAAGTTGGTTTTGGCCATGATGCCGGCGCCCATCTTCAGCGTGCCTTCCAATGAGAGATAGAAGCCGAACGATCGGTCGTAGATGACATTGTCCTTGACGTAGTTGTAAGTCTTGAAGCCCAGTCCGACCTCTCCGTAGAGCGCGCCGTTGGCGTGGAATATGAGCGCTATGGGGAATTTCGTGTCTTTGAAAAGGTCCTTGAGGTTCTTGCTGTATGCCATGAACACGCCGTACCCGGCCGACCCTTCAAGGGCTTTCAGGTAGATGGGCGACTTTTCGTTATTCTTACTTAAATTCAATCCGAAACCGGCATGAATGGTGACGTATGGCCCGTAGCCCAATTTATTGGCCTCCACCTTGAAGATGTCGTCCATCTCGCTCATAAACCAGGCATTGCGCTCCTTTATGGCGTCTGTAGCCGGGTTGGTGCCGCCGAGCAGATCCCTCCCCCAGCCGCCTCTCTCGGTTTTCTTTGTCTCGAAGCGGCTGGGCTGCATCACCTCCTTCTGCCTTTCGCGCATTCTCTGGCCCATCGTCGGGCGTTCCTCTTCGCCTTCTCCTGTCGTCTTGCTTCTCCAGGCGTTCGACATGGTGATGTCCAGTTCGAATAGGAGCTTGAAGGGGTCGAAATACGGTATGATGGAAAAACTGAATCCGGGGCAGTTTTTGGCATTCCAGTTAATCTGACCCAAACTGCCCAAAAAGTCTATGCTGATATCCCCGCCGCCCTGCGGCTCGTCTTTGATATAGCTGAACTTCTCGGCCTCCTTGGCGGCCTGTTGCTTCTTTTCCTCCGTATCTATTTCCTTGCGCATGATATAGGGCATGGAGGTGAACACCCTGTCGCCGATCTTCAGTCGCAACTTGTATTCCTTGTCCTTCTGCTGCACCTGCCCCACCAGGCTGTAGCGCTGCTGGAAGTAGCTGCGCTGGAAATTAGGGAACTCGTTGCCGTCGAGCAGCGTGTGGCTGGTGCGCTGCAGCTTCACGGAGCCCGTGCCGTCTTTCTCATAGAGATAGAGATCGGCAGTGCCGGCACCACCACTGCCAACGCTCTTGGCCATCGAATAGGTGATTCCTATTTCGGCATATTTATCCACGGGCGTCTTCGAGGGGTGGAGGCGCTTGTTCTTTTGTCCACCGTCCTCAAAGTAGAGGTATGTCTTCGACGAGGAGGACTGTGAAAGGTCGCACGAATCCTTTTCGAACCAGTTGTATGTGGTGCCGGACTCGGTGTACGTCCTGCTCATATCCTTCAGGATATACATCATTTGCCGTGACACATCTGGCCCCTGCGCCGTCATCGTGCCGCTTATGAGGCGTATCACTCCCGAGGTGTGCTTGCTGTTCAGGACCTTTGTCTTGGGGTCCACGGCACCGGCGTATTTATACACAGCGGGATAATATCCCGTGGCAATCACTTCGATGTAGGCGGGATTGCCGTAGGTCAGAATCTTGTGTATTCCGTTTTTCTTGTTGTAGCCCACATATTTCATGTGGCCGTGACTGATATATTTGCCGTTGGCGTCCACCTGTGCCACGTTGAATGTGAAGCCTTTGGCCAACTTCGTACCGGCATCCACGTCGGCCTTGATGGGGGCACCTTTGGCGTCGAGCACCTGGAGATAGAGCGTGTCGTAGCGCTCAAAGAGGCCCGAGCCCAGCATGTTGAAGATTGTCAGCTCGCGGTTCTCGTGCTTGTCCAGCGTGAAGTTGGTACCTATCCACAGTCTGTTCAGGCGGTCGTTCAAATTGGCGCCCCACACCAGTCGCCTCTGGTCCAGCGGCAAACGGTTTCCTTCGCTCACCATGCAGAGACTGCTGATAGCGGAGTCGGGCGCCACGTAGAAGCTCTGGAAACTGCTGCCCGAGAGGTTCAGGCGCTGCACGCCGCCCAGCTGTTCGCCGGCGCCCTTCAGCTGGTATTCCAATTGGTAGGTGAGTCCTGTGCGCTGTCGCTTCGAATCGAGTTTGAAGAGCAGCAATCCTTCATTGTCCCAGTCATACACGTAGTAGGTGAAGCGTAGCGTGTCGCCTTCACTGCATCCCTTACGGCATACACTGATATAGAGCGAGTCATTGTTGCTCTGTGTGTTGACGAAGAAGTAGCTCGACACGTCCTTCACCACCGTGCGCTGCCCTATTCTCACCCTTGCCTCGTATTCGCCCGTGCGTCCGCTGCCGTCATTGATACGGAAACAGAGCAGGTTGTCATCGCGCATCTTCCAAAACAGGCGTTGGTCTGCCCGTGTTTTCATCCTTTTCTCTTTGAACATCGCCACGACGCTGTTCACATCGACCAGGTTGCCCGATACGGAGCTGCCGGAGATTTTTTTCCACTTGAGGTTGGTGTCCTCCTTGATTCTGCTCACTCTTGCCACGTCGCCCACATTGTTGGCGAAATACAGGTCGAAATCCTGTGCCGCAAGCCCTGCGGAAAAGATAACCAGAAATAAGTTGACAAGCAGTTTTTTCATGGGAAATGACTTTTTATATGCTTGATTTACTCCTAATGAAAGGCAAAAATATGGAAAAAAAAATAATTTCTCAAGTTTTGAGTCTAAAAAAAATCGTATAAAGACAAAACAAAGTGTGCAACGGCGATATCCTGACGAAGTAGGAGCAGAAGACTTGCAAATGAAAAAGACCGGGAAGTTTTATGCTTCTCGGCCTTCTTTTTACATTCGATAACGAGGATTAATTAAGGCGTCGGTACAACGAGCCGGGCCCTCAGGTACAACCAAGTGAGCCAACGGGAACAGTGAGCCGGCTCATCAGGGTTTGCAGCGGCCGTACGAACATTTTGCAGCGAACGTGCGAACATCTTGCAGCGGGCGTGCGAACACTTTGCAGCGGGCGCTGCAAAACCTCTTCACTTCTCTCACCCAAGTCCTCCTCCTGATAAAAACCTCGGGAAAGAATGCCTCAACCTCTCCAACTACAAAGATACAACATTAATCCTGCTGTTTGCAAGTTTCTGGCCATCTATTTTCATCTGCATTTAAAAAAAGTGGCAAAGATAGCCTTTGGCACACCTTTCGCACGGCCTAATAACTCCCTAAACATACTCCAGGCAAGCCTTTGGCAAACCCAAAGTGCTTGCTAGGGTTTGCCTAGGGTATGCCAAAGGTATGCCAAAGGTTTGCCTGGGGTATGCTTCGGAGGCAATTCTTTATTCTGCGTAGGCCTGCTCGTGGACCCCTTTAACAGCGCGGCCGGAGGGGTCGTTCTGCCCACGGAAGGCGGCGTCCCACTCGAGGGCGACAGAGGTGGAGCAGGCAACGCTGGCCTCCTGGTTCACACTGCGCGCGGCAGAGTCGCTGGGGAAGTGCTCGGCGAAGATGCTGCGGTAGAAA
>CADAVI010000060.1 GCA_902791295.1 uncultured Bacteroidales bacterium
TAATGTATGCGTACGGACGCCTGTAACGCGCGAGTTTGGGCGCTGAACGCACAAAAATGAGTAGTAAAATCAAAATGAAAAAGTACAATTTCAACGCCGGTCCTTCCAAGCTGCCCGCAGAGGTGATGAAGGCCGTTGCAGATGCCTGCATCGAATTTGAGGGCTCCGGCCTCTCTCTGATGGAAATGAGCCATCGTGCCAAGAACTTCCAGCCCGTAGTGGACGAAGCAGTAGCCCTGTTCAAGGAGCTGCTCAACATCCCCGAGGGCTACAGCGTGATCTTCCTCGGCGGCGGCGCCTCCCTGGAGTTCTGTATGATCCCCTACAACTTTCTCGAGAAGAAAGCCGCCTATCTGAACACCGGCGTATGGGCCAAGAAGGCTATGGCCGAGGCCAAGAACTTCGGCGAGACCGTTGAGGTGGCTTCCAGCGCCGACGCCACCTACACCTACATCCCGAAGGGTTGGACCATCCCTGCCGATGCCGACTATTTCCACATCACCAGCAACAACACCATCTACGGCACCGAGATTCTCAAGGACATCGACTCTCCCGTGCCTCTGATTGCCGATATGTCGAGCGACATCTTCTCCCGTCCCGTGGACGTGTCGAAGTATGCCATGATCTACGGCGGCGCACAGAAGAACCTCTCCATGGCCGGTGTGACCTTCGTCATCGTTAAAGACGAATGTCTGGGCAAGGTGAGCCGCACCATCCCCACGATGCTCGACTACCGCACCCACGTGAAGAACGGTTCTATGTTCAACACACCTCCCACCGTGCCCATCTACTGCGCTCTGCAGAACCTCAAGTGGATCAAGGCTCAGGGCGGCGTGAAGGAGATGGAGCGTCGCGCCATCGAGAAGTCCGACCTGCTCTACGGCGAGATCGACCGCAACAAGCTCTTCCGTGCCACCGTGACCAACAAGGAGGACCGCAGCCGCATGAACATCTGCTTCGTGATGAACGACGAGTACAAGGACCTCGAGGCTGACTTCATGGCCTTCGCCACCGAGCGCGGCATGGTCGGCATCAAGGGTCACCGCAGTGTGGGCGGCTTCCGCGCCAGCTGCTACAACGCCGTCACCATCGACGATGTGAAGGCTCTCGTAGCCTGCATGCAGGAGTTTGAGAGTCTCCACTAACCGTTGACCATTGAGCATTGACCATTGACCATTGAACATTGATGAAGGCTGACAACCAGATACTCCTTGAGAGTAAGGCTTTTGCTCTTCGGATTATCAGGTTATATAAATTCTTAATTGAAAAAAAGCAGACGCCAGTCTTGTCAACGCAGGTCTTACGGAGTGGCACAAGTATCGGAGCCAACATTCGTGAAAGTGTCAATGCTCAGAGTAGGATGGATTTTATTAACAAATTAAATATTGCTCTAAAGGAAGCAAACGAAACTGAATATTGGCTTGAGTTGCTGCATGAATCCGGCACCATAGATGACAAGCAATTTGATTCTATATATAATGATTGCGGGAAACTCTCAGCGACTTTGACCAAAATTATCAAGACGATTAAGTCTGCAAACGAGAAATAATGGTCAATGGTCAATGTTCAATGTTCAATGAATAACATGAAAGTTTTAATAGCAACAGAAAAGCCCTTTGCAGCCGCTGCTGTCAGCGGCATCAAGGAGGTGATAGAGGCCGCCGGCTATGAGGTGGCCCTCCTGGAGAAATACACCGAAAAGAGCCAGCTGCTCACCGCTGTGGCCGACGCCGACGCTCTGATCATTCGCAGCGACAAAGTCGATGCCGAGGTGCTCGACGCTGCCAAGCAGCTGAAAATCGTGGTGCGCGCCGGAGCCGGTTACGACAACGTGGACCTTGAGGCCGCAACGGCCCGCAAGGTGGTGGTGATGAACACCCCCGGACAGAACGCCAACGCCGTGGCCGAGCTGGTGCTGGGCCTGCTGGTATATACCGTGCGCAACTTCTACAACGGCAAGTCGGGCAGCGAGCTGATGGGCAAGACCCTCGGTATCCTGGCCTTCGGCAACGTGGGTCGCAACGTGGCCCGCATCGCTCAGGGCTTCGGCATGAAGGTGATGGCCTATGATGCCTACTGCCCCGCAGAAGCCATTGAGAAGGCCGGTGTGAAGGCTGTCGCCTCTCAGGCCGAGCTCTTCAAGGAGGCCGACATCGTGAGCCTGCACATCCCTGCCACCGCAGAGACCCGTCAGAGCATCAACAAGGCGCTGTGCAGCACGATGAAGAAGGGCGCCATCCTCATCAACACCGCCCGCAAGGAGGTGATTGACGAGGCCGGACTCATCGAACTGATGAAGGAGAGAGAAGACCTCAAATACATCACCGACATCATGCCCGATGCCGACGCCGAGTTCAAGCAGTTTGAGGGCCGCTACTTCTCCACGCCCAAAAAGATGGGCGCTCAGACTTCCGAAGCCAACACCAATGCCGGCATCGCTGCCGCCAGGCAGATTGTGGGCTATCTGAAAGAAGGTATCACGAAATTCCAGGTGAACAAGTAAATGGCCAGAATCAAGCCTTTCAAGGGTCTGCGTCCTCCAAAGGACTTGGTGGAGCAGGTGGAGAGCCGTCCCTACGATGTGCTCGACAGCGAGGAAGCGCGTGCCGAGGCCGGCACCAACGAGAAGTCGCTCTACCACATCATCAAGCCCGAGATAGATTTCCCCGTCGGCACGTCGGAATACGATCCCCGCGTGTATGAGAAAGCCGCCGAGAACTTCCGTAAGTTTCAGGAGAAGGGCTGGCTCGTGCAGGACGACGAGGAGATGTACTACATCTACGCCCAAACGATGAAGGGCAAGACGCAGTATGGACTCGTGGTGGGAGCCTGGGTGGAAGACTATATGAGCGGCGTCATCAAGAAGCACGAACTCACGCGGCGCGACAAGGAAGAAGACCGCATGAAGCACGTGCGTGTGAACGACGCCAATCTGGAGCCTGTCTTTTTCGCCTATCCCGACAACGCCGTCATCGATGCCCTCGTGGCCCGCTACACGGCAGGGACGCCGGAGTACGACTTCGTGGCTCCCGTCGACGGCTTCCGCCATCAACTCTGGCTGGTGAAAGACAAGGAGGACATCCGGGTCATCACCGAGACGTTCGCCGGCATACCTTATTTATATATTGCTGACGGACACCATCGCAGCGCCGCCGCCGCCCTTGTGGGCGCCGAGAAGGCCAGGCAGAACCCCAACCACAGGGGCGATGAGGAGTACAACTACTTCATGGCCGTGTGCTTCCCCGCCTCGCAGCTCACCATCCTCGACTACAACCGCGTGGTGAAAGACCTCAACGGTCTCTCCTCCGAGGAGTTCCTTGCCGCACTCGGCAAGCACTTCACGGTGACGAAGACAGGATGTGAGGAGTACAGGGCGCAGAAGCTCCACGAGTTCTCGCTCTATCTCGACGGCGAGTGGTACAAGGTGGAGATGAAGCCGGGTTTGGTGGACGAAAGCGATCCCATCGGCAGTCTCGACGTGAGCATCTCCAGTATCTACATCCTCGATGAGATATTGGGCATCAAGGACCTGCGCTCCGACAAGCGCATCGACTTTGTGGGCGGACTGCGCGGATTGGGCGAACTCAAGCGCCGCGTGGACAGCGGCGAGATGCGCGTCGCTCTGGCGCTCTATCCTGTCTCAATGCAGCAAATCATGAACATTGCCGACTCCGGCAACATCATGCCGCCGAAGGCCACATGGTTTGAGCCCAAGCTGCGCAGCGGACTCATTGTACACAAGCTCTCGTGAAAGACCTCTATCGTACGATAAACGGTAAATCAGAAGGAACTTACTCTGAACTTCGGAGTAAGTTCCTTGCTTTTGCCCTCCCGGTGTGCACGGCAGAAGAAGCCCTCGCGCTTGTGGCGCAGTATCAGAAGGAGTACTTCGATGCGCGGCATGTCTGCTGGGCCTACCGTCTCGGCGCGGAAGGGGAGGACTGGCGCGCCAACGACAACGGCGAGCCCTCCGGTACGGCGGGAAAGCCGATACTCGGACAAATCGTATCGGCCGACCTCTCGGACGTTCTGGTCATCGTGGTGCGCTATTTCGGCGGTGTGAAGCTGGGTACATCCGGCCTGATTGCGGCCTATCGTACGGCGGCGGCGGAAGCACTCTCGGCGGCGGAGGTGACGGAGCGCACGGTGGACGAAGTGTTTACGGTGAGTTTCTCCTACGAGCAGATGAATCTCGTGATGCGGGTGGTGAAAGACTTTTCGCCCGCGATTCTCTCGCAGGACTACGAGGGCAACGAAGTGCGCATGACGCTCTCTCTGCGGCAGTCGCTCGTGGGGGCGTTCAAAGAAAAATTTAATATTAACGGGCGGATTGTGGTCCGCTTTGACTCATGAAAAACATCCGGAGAATGATTGGCTGTATCCTGCTTGTATGCGGGCTCTTCAGCTGTAGCGACAAGAACGACAAGATAGGCAGGACGGAAGTGGTGATAGAGACCGACCGAGGGAAAATCACGCTGCGTCTGTTTGACGACACCCCGGTGCATCGCGACAACTTCATCCGTTTGGCCAAGGCGGGCGCCTACGACGGCATCATCTGGCACCGCGTAGTCAAAGACATGCTCATCCAGAGCGGAGACCCCAAGCTGAAGGCCCGGGGCGAAAAGTTGACGGCGGACACCTCAGCGATGCACTACACGCTGCCACAGGAGATACGTTATCCCCGCCATTTCCATCGCGCCGGAGCTCTGGCCGCAGCGCGTGAGGGCAACGATGTGAACCCGGAGAAGCGGAGCAGCGGCACGCAGTTCTACATCGTGGGCGGCACGGTTTACACGCCGGGAAAACTGGCGGAGGTGCATCAGCTCATGCAGGACGCCGACACGCTGCACAGGATTCCCGCCTTCACGGAGGCGCAGAAGAAAATCTACACCACCAAAGGCGGTGCTGCACATCTCGACGGGGAATACACCGTGTTTGGTCAGGTGGTTGACGGGCTGGAGGTGGTGAAATACCTCACCCGCACGCCGACGGATGAAAAAGAGCACCCTCTCAAAGAAATTCGCATTAAGAGGGTGACAGTCAGAGAATAATCAAAAAGAACGGGTCAGTTGGCGGCCTTGAACTCGTCAAGGAAGCGCTGGTCGTTTTCGGAGAACATGCGCAGGTCCTTCACCTGATACTTCAGGTTGGTGATGCGCTCAATGCCCATGCCGAAAGCATAGCCGGTGTACTCTTTCGGGTCGATGCCGTTGGCTTCCAACACGGCGGGATCCACCATGCCGCAGCCCAGAATCTCCACCCAGCCGGTGTGCTTGCAGAAGGAGCACCCCTTGCCGCCGCAGAGATGGCAGGAAATATCCATCTCGGCAGAAGGCTCGGTGAAGGGGAAATAGGAGGGGCGCAGACGTATCTTCGTGTCGGGGCCGAACATCTCCTGAGCGAAGAGCAGCAACACCTGCTTGAGGTCGGTGAACGAGACGTTCTTGTCGATATAGAGACCCTCCACCTGATGGAAGAAGCAATGGGCGCGGGCCGAAATGGCCTCGTTGCGATAGACGCGGCCCGGACAAATCACGCGGATGGGAGGCTGCTGGCGCTCCATGACGCGGGCCTGCACCGAAGAGGTGTGGGAGCGCAGAATGATGTCGGGATGGGACTCGACGAAGAAGGTGTCCTGCATATCGCGGGCTGGATGGTCGTCGGCAAAATTCATGCTCGAATACACATGCCAGTCGTCCTCCACCTCGGGACCTTCTGCCAGAGTGAAGCCTAAGCGTGAGAAGATGTCCACAATCTCGTTCTTGACGATGGTGATGGGATGGCGGCTGCCCAAAGTGACGGGATAAGGCGTGCGGGTGAGATCGACGCTGTCGCCGGCTGTCTCCTGTGCCACAAGGCTCTCTTTGAGGGCCGTGATGCGCTCCTGGGCCAGGGCCTTCAGTTCGTTGATCTTTATGCCGACCTCCTTCTTCATTTCTGCAGGCACGCTGCGGAAATCCTCCATCAGTTGAGGGATGAGTCCTTTCTTGGAAAGGTATTTGATACGAAGGGCTTCGGCGTCCTCCAACGACTGAGCGTGAAGTTGCTCCATCTCAGCCTTGATTTGCTGTATTTTTTCGAGCATAAAGCGTTCTCTTTTTCTGAATTTCCGTGCAAAAGTATAAAAAAGTTAAGAGTTGCAGGGCGCGCGTGGAGAGTTTTTTACTCTAATTAAGGTTTTTTTTGTAATTTTGCAGCCGTTATTAAAGAAAAGACCGTAGGTCATGGTTCGAAAAGATTGGTATCTCCTCATCCTTGTGTCGGCAGTGGTGATGGGATCGTGTCAGTTGAAGCAGTCAACTCCCGAAGAAGAGGAAACGCCTGTTGACAGCACCCTGCTTATCGTGGAGAGCGACACGCTCCAAAAAGAGCAGGAGGAGGTGATGCCCGTCAAGGCGGACGGCACGTTTGACGATTTCTTATTTAACTTCGTGCGCAGCGCGCGTTTACAAAAGGAGCGTGTGCGGTTCCCTCTGCCCGAGGTTATGGAAGACAACACCCGGCGCCTGATGACGCAAGATGAGTGGACTGACGAATTCTATTTCCTCAGCGATGCCGAATTTTATACCATCCTTTGGAATTCGGAACGGCAGATAGAAGAGCAGAAAACGGATACGGCGGAGAATACCGTCAGCGTGGAGCAAATCCTGCTGGTCAGCCAGGAGATTCGCCGTTATGATTTTCAGCGCAAGCAAGGCAAATGGATGCTTGTGCGTCTGCGTCATTTGCCTTTTGATGCCGATCCCGCCGGCGATTTCCTGAAGTTCTACAGCCGTTTTGCTTCCGACAGCCTTTATCGGGAAGCGCACATGATGCCCTATATTTCTGTCAGTTTGCTGGATCCCTCGGACGATATGCAGCACATAGAGGGGAGCATCGAGCGTGAGCAGTTTCCGATATTCTGCCCCGAGGTACCCTCTGTCAGCATCTCCAACATCCTTTACGGTCAGCCTTACGACGATTCTTCACGCATGATATTGCAGAAGACCGGTTACGGCAACGAGATGCAGGAACTCTTCACCTTTGCCAAGCACGGCAAAGACTGGCGACTGGTAAAATACGAGAACTGAGTGTTACGCATCACCCACGATACCCCGATTCCCAACACCTTCCACATCGCAGCGAAGGCAGCGACTTTCGTGACTTATGCCCGTGAGGATATTGAGGAGTTGACCACTTTTCTCCGCAGCGAGGGCAAGGGACGGCGCATCCTGAACATCGGGCAGGGGAGTAATCTGCTTTTTTTGAAAGATTTTGACGGTATCGTGCTTTCCAGCGAAGTCCGCGATTTTTCCGTCAGCGGCAATCGCCTGCGCGTCGGGGCCGCCTGGGTGGTGGACGAACTGATAGAGCGAACGCTCGGTCTCGGTCTTTACGGTCTGGAAAACCTCTCGCTGATTCCCGGCACAATAGGCGCTGCCGCCGTGCAGAATATCGGTGCATACGGTGTGGAGATATCGGACTTCATCCGTGAGGTGGAGGCGCTCGAGCTCTCTGCCGGCACCGTCCGCATTTTCCGCCCGGAGGAGTTGTGCTACGGCTATCGCCG
Source organism: uncultured Bacteroidales bacterium (assembly GCA_902791295.1). Classification (GTDB taxonomy): domain Bacteria; phylum Bacteroidota; class Bacteroidia; order Bacteroidales; family Bacteroidaceae; genus Physcousia. The sequence goes on from CADAVI010000060.1 coordinate 7,550, forward strand.
CTCTTTCTTTAAGGCTCCGGAAGAGTGGGGGCGTTGGGCAGTTCTGTCCGTCACGCTGGAGCTCTCGCGCGACTTCGTGCCCCGACTCGATTACGGCGGCCTGCGTCAGCGTTTGGGCGAAGGCCCCGTAAGTGCCCGGCAGGTGCGTGAGGCCGTCGTCGTCATACGTCGCGAGAAGTTGCCTGACCCCGAAGTGTTGGGCAATGCCGGCAGCTTCTTTATCAACCCCGTTGTGCCCAGGGAAAAAGCGGAGGAACTTCGGCGTCAGTATCCCGATATGCCGACCTACGAATCGGAGAACGGGGTGAAGATTCCCGCCGGCTGGATGATTGAGCAGTGCGGTTGGAAGGGGCGCGCACTCGGACCCGCCGCCGTGCACGATCGTCAGGCTCTGGTGCTGGTCAACCGGGGTGGCGCCACCGGTGAAGATATTTCGCGACTGAGCGAGGCTGTAAGAGCGGCTGTGAAGGAGCGCTTCGGAGTAGATGTGCGTCCTGAGGTGAACTTCCTCTAGCTCCTGAATCGAAAAGCGTCGTAATTGCCGAAAGTTTTTGGGATAAAATGCGCCTTGAGTGCTTTTTTTTTGCTATCTTTGCGCTCGAAATTGTTTATTCAAGATATGATTAAGATTACTTTTCCCGACGGCAGCGTTCGTGAATACGCTTCCGGTGTGACAGGTCTGGAGATTGCCGAGAGCATCAGCAGCCGCTTGGCTCAGGATGTGTTGGCTTGCGGCGTGAACGGAGAGACGGTGGAGTTGAACCGCCCCATTACCGAGGATGCCTCCATACAACTTTACAAATGGGAGGACAAAGAGGGCAAGCACGCCTTCTGGCACACTTCCGCACACCTTATGGCCGAAGCCTTGCAGGAGCTCTATCCCGGCACCCAGTTCGGCATCGGCCCTGCCATTGAAAACGGGTTTTACTACGACATCATGCCTGCTGAAGGCGTGGTGATTCGCGAGTCCGTCTTCCCCGACATCGAAAAGAAGGTGATGGAGCTGGTGCAGCGCAAGGAAGCCCTTGTGCGCCGCGACATCTCCAAGAGCGATGCGCTGAAGTTCTTCGGCGACAAGGGGCAGACGTATAAGAACGAACTCATCGCCGACCTGGAAGACGGTCACATCACGACCTACACCCAGGGTGCGTTTACGGATTTGTGCCGTGGCCCGCACCTTATGTCCACAGCGCCCATCAAGGCGTTCAAGGTGCTCAGCACCTCTTCCGCTTATTGGCGCGGCGACGAGAAGCGTCCCCAGATGACGAGAATCTACGCCATCACGTTCCCCAAGCAGAAGATGCTGCAGGAGTATCTTGACCTCCTGGAAGAGGCCAAGAAGCGCGACCACCGCAAGATTGGCAAGGAGATGGAGCTCTTCATGTTCAGCGACATGGTGGGCAAGGGCCTGCCGATCTGGCTGCCGAAGGGTACGGCGCTGCGTCTGCGTCTGGAGGACTTCCTGAAGAAGATTCAGAAGCGCTACGGCTATCAGCAGGTTATCACGCCTCACATCGGCAGTAAGCAACTTTATGTGACTTCCGGCCATTGGGCTCACTACGGTGCGGACTCTTTCCGTCCCATCACCACGCCCGAAGAAGGCGAAGAGTATCTGCTCAAGCCGATGAACTGCCCCCACCACTGTATGATTTTTGCCTCCAAGCCCCGTTCTTACAAGGAGTTGCCTTTCCGTTGTGCGGAGTTCGGCACGGTATATCGCTACGAGCAGAGCGGCGAGTTGCACGGACTGACGCGTGTGCGCTCGTTCACTCAGGACGATGCCCATCTTTTCTGCCGCCCCGATCAGGTGAAGGACGAATTCATCCGTGTGATGGAGATTATTCAAATCATCTTCCGCGCTTTGGATTTCAATAATTTCGAGGCTCAGATTTCTTTGCGTGATCCGAACAACAAGGAGAAATACATCGGTAGCGACGAGGTGTGGGACGCCGCAGAGCGCGCCATCATAGAGGCCTGCGAGGAGAAGGGAATGAAGACCACTACGGAGTTGGGTGAGGCTGCGTTCTACGGCCCCAAGCTCGACTTCATGGTGAAGGATGCCCTCGGACGCCGCTGGCAGTTGGGCACCATTCAGGTGGACTACAACCTGCCCGAGCGTTTCCAACTGGAATACATCGGCGAGGATGGCAAGAAGCATCGTCCCGTCATGATTCACCGGGCTCCCTTCGGTTCGATGGAGCGCTTCACTGCCGTGCTGATTGAACATACGGCCGGTAAATTCCCTCTGTGGCTGGCGCCCGATCAGGTGGCCATTCTGCCTGTTTCGGAAAAGTATCAGGAGTATGCAGAGAAGGTGCAGGCCTACTTTGAGACGCAGGATGTCCGTGCCTACATAGACGACCGATCGGAGAAGATCGGACGCAAGATACGCGACAACGAGTTGAAGCACACGCCTTACCTTCTCATTGTGGGCGAAAAGGAGCAGGCTGAAGGCACCGTTTCGTTCCGCAAACAGGGCGGAGGCGAGCAAGGTTGCACAAAAATGGAAGATTTTGCAACAAAAATCAACCAAGAAGTGCGCAATATGACAGAAAATTACTAACTTTGCACCCGGTTTTTGCACAAAACTGAATGAAAAAAGACAATCTCAAGTCTCAATATCGCGTAAACGGACAGATTCGGGCCCGGGAGGTTCGTATCGTCGGCGATGGTGTGGAGAGCCAGGTGGTCAGTCTCAACCGTGCATTGGATATGGCGTCTCATCAGGGCGTTGACCTGGTGGAGATTTCGCCCAACGCGGAGCCTCCTGTTTGCCGCCTGATAGATTACTCCAAGTTCATCTACCAGCAAAAGAAACACCAGAAGGAGATTCGTGCCAAGCAGGTGAAGGTGGAAGTCAAAGAAATCCGTTTCGGACCTCAGACCGACGACCACGACTACAACTTCAAGCTGAAGCACGCTCAGGGCTTCCTCTCTGAGGGCGATAAGGTGAAGGCTTATGTCTTCTTCCGCGGTCGCTCCATCCTGTTCAAGGAGCAGGGCGAAGTGCTCCTGCTGCGTTTCGCACAGGATTTGGAGGAGTACGGCAAGGTGGAGCAGATGCCTCAGCTCGAGGGCAAGCGTATGATTATGTTCATTGCGCCCAAGAAGATGGTCAAAAAGGCCGTCTCCTCCGCAGAGGATATGCCTGAAGAGGATGTTCCCGTAAAGCGTCAGCCCCAACAGAAGGCCAAGAAGGAATATACCGGGCCGAAGGTTGAAGGCGAGACGTTCGACGACTGAGAAAAAAGGATAATGTTAACGGCGCGTTGTGCTTTTTGGATGCCGACCGCCATATTGATAACTTAATTAATTAAACAAAATGCCAAAAGTTAAAACCAACTCCGGTGCCAAGAAGCGTTTCACGCTGACCGGAACAGGCAAAGTGAAGCGTCGTCACGCTTTCCACAGCCACATCTTGACGAAGAAGACCAAGAAGCAGAAGCGCAACCTGGACCACACGGACCTCGTTGTAACGGAGAACATGAAGCAGGTGCGCGACCTTCTGTGCATGCGTTAAGAGCTAACCCAATTTATTCACTTTTAATTTTTACAGACTACTATGCCTAGATCAGTAAATCACGTGGCTTCACGTGCCAAGAGAAAGAAGATATTGGGTTTGACCAGAGGTTACTTTGGTGCCCGCAAAAACGTATGGACCGTTGCCAAGAACACTTGGGAGAAGGGTCTGACCTATGCCTTCCGTGACCGTCGCAACAAGAAGCGCAACTTCCGCGCTCTGTGGATTCAGCGTATCAACGCTGCCGCTCGCCTCGAGGGT
>CADAVI010000061.1 GCA_902791295.1 uncultured Bacteroidales bacterium
GGAAAGATGCGCATGCATTACATCAAGATTCTACCTGGTGACAAGGTCAAAGTGGAGATGAGTCCCTATGATCTTACCAAGGGCCGTATAGTGTTCAGATATAAATAAGTAAGATTAGAATATGAAAACACGAGCTTCATTAAAGAAACGCACTCCCGAGTGCAAGATTGTCCGCAGAAAGGGCCGTCTTTATGTGATTAACAAGAAGAACCCCAAGTACAAGATGCGTCAGGGTTAACATTCGCAACCAAACAGAATAATACAAGTATATGGCAATAAGAATTGTTGGTGTTGATTTACCTCAGAATAAGAGAGGTGAAATCGCGTTGACCTATGTTTACGGCATTGGTCGCAGTAGCTCAGCAAAGATTTTGGAAAAGGCCGGCGTGGACAAGGACAAGAAGGTCTGCGACTGGACTGATGAAGAGGCCGGTAAGATCCGTGAGGTGATTGCCGCTGAGTGCAAGGTGGAGGGTGATCTTCGTAGTGAGATCGCGATGAACATCAAGCGCCTGATGGATATCGGCTGCTATCGTGGTGTGCGTCATCGTAACGGTTTGCCTGTTCGTGGCCAGAGCACAAAGAACAACGCCCGTACGCGTAAAGGTAAGAAGAAGACCGTTGCCAACAAGAAGAAGGCTACGAAGTAATTAGCGCAAACAAACAGTAACAGATAAGCAATATGGCAAAAAAAGCAGTTGCAACAAAGAAAAGAACAGTGAAGGTTGACGCTATGGGTCAGCTCCATGTTCACAGTTCCTTTAACAATATTATCGTGTCTTTGGCCAATAGTGAGGGCCAGGTGATTTCTTGGTCGTCCGCCGGCAAGATGGGCTTCCGTGGCAGTAAGAAGAATACTCCTTACGCCGCCCAGATGGCAGCACAGGACTGTGCAAAGACCGCTTATGACTTGGGTCTGCGCAAGGTGAAGGCTTATGTCAAGGGTCCCGGCAACGGTCGTGAGAGTGCCATCCGCACCTGCCACGGTGCAGGCATCGAGGTGGTGGAGATTATCGACGTGACTCCGATTCCCCACAACGGCTGCCGTCCTCCCAAGAGAAGAAGAGTCTAAGCTAACCCAATAACAAAGTATAATTATGGCAAGATATATTGGACCCAAGTCAAGAATTGCCCGTCGTTTCGGCGAGGCTATCTTTGGTGCAGACAAAGTACTGGCAAAGCGCAATTTCCCTCCCGGCCAGCACGGTAACAACCGCCGTCGCAAGACTTCCGAGTATGGCATCATGCTCGCCGAGAAGCAGAAGGCAAAGTACACTTACGGCGTTCTGGAGAAGCAGTTCCGCAACATGTTTGAGAAAGCCGCCCGTACCAGTGGTATTACCGGTGAGATTCTTTTGCAGAATTTGGAGTGCCGTCTCGACAACATCGTGTTCCGTTTGGGTATCGCTCCCACTCGTGCTGCCGCCCGTCAGCTCGTCAACCACAAACACATCACCGTTGACGGCAAGGTGGTAGGTATTGCCTCCTATGCAGTAAAGCCCGGTCAGATTGTCGGCGTGCGTGAGCGTGCCAAGTCTCTGGAGGTGATTGCTGCTGCTTTGGCAGGTTTCAACCACGCCAAGTATCCTTGGTTGGAGTGGGATGAGAGCAAGAAGGCCGGTAAGCTGTTGCACCGTCCCGACCGCGCAGACATCCCCGAGAATATCAAGGAGCAGTTGATCGTTGAGTTGTACTCTAAATAATAAATAAAACATATAGAATGGCGATTTTAGCATTTCAGAAACCTGATAAGGTTATAATGTTGGAGGCGGACGATTTCGTCGGCAAGTTCGAGTTTCGTCCTCTGGAAGGTGGCTTTGGTACTACCATTGGTAATGCACTTCGCCGCATTCTCCTCTCGTCTCTGGACGGATATGCAATCAACACCATCTCCATCGAAGGAGTTGAACATGAGTTTGCATCTATTCAGGGCGTAAAGGAGGATGTCACCAACATTATTCTCAACTTGAAGCAGGTGCGCTTCAAGCGGTTGGTGGATGATTACGATACAGAGAAGGTAACCCTCAAGGTTGAGGGTGTAACGGAGTTTAAGGCCGGTGATTTGAACAAGGTGTTGACCAGTTTCGAGGTGCTTAACCCCGATTTGGTGATTTGCCATCTTGAGAGCCGTGCTTCGATGACTATTACCATCAGTGTGAATAAGGGTCGCGGCTATGTTCCTGCCGATGAGAACCGCGAGTTCTGTACTGATGTCAATGTCATTCCCATTGACTCGATTTACACTCCCATCCGTAACGTCAAGTACTCCGTTGAAAACTTCCGTGTGGAGCAGAAGACGGACTATGAGAAGTTGATTATCGAAATCACCACAGACGGTTCCATTCACCCCAAAGATGCTTTGAAAGAGGCTGCCCGCATTCTTATCCATCACTTCATGCTCTTCTCCGACGAGAAGATTACACTGGACAATATGGACGGAGAGGGCGTCGAGGAATTCGATGAAGAGATGTTGCATATGCGCCAGAAGCTCAAGACCCGCCTTGTCGATCTGGATCTCTCTGTCCGTGCCCTCAACTGTCTTAAAGCTGCCAACGTCGAGACCCTCGGCGATTTGGTACAGTACAACAAGACTGACCTCCTGAAGTTCCGCAACTTTGGTAAGAAATCGCTCACGGAGCTTGATGATTTGCTCGAGAGTAAGAATCTGTCGTTTGGAACGGATATCAAAAAGTATAAACTGGATAAAGATTAAGAAGTCCTATGAGACACAATAAGAAATTCAACCATTTGGGTCGTACTGCATCCCACAGAGCCGCCATGCTGAGCAACATGGCTGTAAGTCTGATCATGCACAAAAGAATCACTACGACCCTGGCCAAGGCCAAAGCGCTCAAGAAGTATGTGGAGCCTATGATTACGCGCTCCAAGGAAGATACCACCAACGCCCGCCGCGTTGTCTTCAGCAAGTTGCAGGATAAGGCCGCCATCACGGAGTTGTTCTCCACCATCAGTGCAAAGGTGGGCGACCGTCAAGGCGGTTATACCCGCATCATCAAGACCGGTTTCCGTGCCAGTGACAATGCCCCCATGTGCTTCATTGAACTCGTGGACTTCGATGAGAATATGGCTAAGACTGCCAAGAAGGCCAAGCGTACTCGCCGCTCCGGCAAGAAGAATGCCGAAGCTTCTGCAGCAGAATCTCCCGTTGCTGAACAGCCTGCAGAGCAGGCCGCTCCCGCAGAAGAAGCTGCACCCGTCGCTGAGTAGAGTTGCGGCTGTAAAAGAGCAAATTCCCTTCATCCTTTTGGATGAGGGGATTTTTTTTACGTGTTTCATAGTTATATTTGTGAAAATGTTGTATCTTTGCGCGTGAATTTTACTTAAAGTATGATGAATACATTTAAAGTTTTGATTATTGCTTTTTTGTCCGTTGTCCTGGCGTCGTGCGGCCACAGGAAAGTGTCCGGAGAGTCTGTGGCTACCGTGCGTTTGGATACCGTTCAGTTGGCCGGTGCGGGGGCAGTACTCCAGTTTCCCGGACGTGTTGTTGCCAGCGATGACGCAAGTTTGAGTTTTAAGGTGGCCGGTACGATTGCCCGCATTTACAAAGATCAGGGTGAGCATGTACAGGCCGGACAACTCGTTGCGGAGCTGGATGCAACAGATTATAAGATGCAGCTTGCCGCCACGGAAGCTGAATACGCCCGCGTCAAGGCAGAAGCCGACCGCGTCATAGCCCTCTACAATGAAGGTGCCGCAACGGCCAGCAACTACGACAAGGCCCGCTTCGGTCTGCAGCAGATTGAGGCTAAGTTGAAGAATCACCGCGACCTGGTGGCATATTGCAAAATCTATGCCCCGTTCTCAGGCGCTGTTCAAACCCGTTATTTTCACGAGGGAGAGAATGTTGCCGCCGGTATGCCGGTTATTTCGCTGGTATCTTCTTCCAATCCCGAGATTGAAATCAACCTGCCGGCCTCGAGTTATCTGCGTCGCACCTCTTTCGTGAGTTACAGTGCACAGTTTGACGTGCTCCCCGGGGCTGTCGTGCCCCTGAAATTTTTCAGTGTGATGCCCAAGGCCAATGCGAACCAACTTTATACGATGCGCCTGAAGATTGAAGGCGTTGTCAAGGGTATTGCTCCCGGTATGTCGGCATGGGTGAGCATATTGGCTGCAGACTCCACGTCGCACGTAGAGGTGCGTGTGCCAACGACCGCTCTTGTAGAGGACAAGGGTCAGAGTTTTGTCTATCTCTACGATGGGCAGAGCCAGACCGTGCGTCGTTGTCGCGTGAATGTTGTCCGCCTGCACACCGACGGTACAGCTGTCGTTGACGGTGCTCTGGCTCCGGGTCATATCATTGTCAGCACCGGTGCCAACCACATTAAGACGGGCGATCGTGTAACGCCGCTCCCTCCCGTAAGTGAAACCAATGTAGGAGGCCTGTTATGATTGACTTCGGAAAATGGGCTTTTAAGAATAAACTCCTCGTCTATTTCCTGGTAGGCGTCCTGGTGGTGGGAGGTATCTTCTCCATCTATCAGATGCCTAAGTTGGAAGACCCCGAGGTGAAGGTGAAGATGGCCATGATTGTCACCACCTATCCCGGCGCCTCGGCACATCAGGTGGAGATGGAGGTGACGGATGTGCTGGAGAAGAGCATCCGAACGATGGGTGACCTCGACAATATCGAGTCCTACAGCTTCAACGACCTGAGCATCATCCAGGTTGAACTGCGTTCCACCATCTCTAACGAAGAGGTTGAGCAGTGCTGGGATCGCCTTCGCCGTAAGGTGTACGATGCGCAGTCGCATTTGCCCGTCGGAGCCGGTGTTTCCGTCACCAGAGACGATTTCTCTGCTGTCTACGGCATGTTTTATGCTCTCACCGCCGACGGCCTTTCGGAGCACGAGTTGCTTAAGTACAGTGACTTGCTTCGCAACGAAATCTGCAGCCTTGACAACATTGATCGGGTGGAGGTGTATGGCGCGCAGCATGAGTGCATTGAGATACGCCTGCTTCAGGACAAACTCTCCACGTTGGGTGTGTCGGCCGCAGAGGTTCTTTCGACGCTCAACGGCCAGAACAAGACCTCTTACGCCGGCTACTACGACAACGGTGACCAGCGTGTGCGCGTCACCGTGACGGACAAGTTCCAAACCGTGCGCGACATTCGCCGTATGCTTATCCAGGGGCATGAGATGGACCAGTTGCGCATCTCCGACATCGCGGAGGTGGAGAAGAGTATCGAAAAGCCTGTGCGTAATGCGATGACCTATGATGGCCAGCGTGCATTGGGTATCTTGGTCTCTGCGTCCTCCAAGGCTGACATTACGAAGGTGGGGGCTGCCGTCGAGAAGCGTTTGGAGGAATTGCGTCAGACGCGTTTCCCCACCGGCGTTGAGGTGCACAAGGTGTTCTATCAGCCTGACCGCGTGGTGGACTCGCTTGGCACTTTTGTGATTAACCTCATCGAGAGCGTTGTGATTGTTGTGGTTATCCTGATGTTCTTCATGGGCTTCAAGAGCGGTGTCATCATCGGCACTTCGCTTTGCGTCATCGTCATCGGCAGTTTCCTGCTTCTGGGTTTCCTGGATGGCACGATGCAGCGCGTCTCCCTCGCCGCTTTCATCTTGGCAATGGGTATGCTGGTGGACAATGCTATAGTGATTATCGACGGCATCCTGGTGGATCTGCATTCCAAGAAGACCCGCCTGGCGGCATTGACGGATATCGGCAAGCGTACGGCGATGCCCCTGCTCGGTGCCACCGTTATCGCCATCCTGTCGTTCTTTCCCATCTTTCTTTCTCCCGACACGGCGGGCATCTATGTGCGCGATTTGTTTATCATCCTGGCCGTGTCGCTGTTGTTGAGTTGGATTTTGGCTCTGGTGCACGTGCCTCTGATGGCGCACCGCATGTTCAAGCTGGCTCCTGTGAGCGCAGATGCTTCTGCCGAGGTCAATCCTTACGGCGGCAAGGTCTATCGCTTTCAGGCCCGCGTGATGCAGTTCTGCCTGTACCATCGCCGCACGATGGTTGTCATCATGACGGTGTTGGTGGTGCTTGCCGCTGTGGGCTATCCTTATATGCGCCAGGGCTTCTTCCCCGACATGGTGTACGACCAGTGCTACTTGGAGTACAAGCTTCCCGAGGGTGCCAACTCTACCCAGGTGGAGAAAGACCTGCGCAAGATACAGGCTTACTTGCGGGAACACTATCCCGTGACGCACATCACGGCCAGCATTGGCGGCACTCCGGGTCGTTACAACCTGGTGCGCACCATTGCCACTCCGTCGCTGGCCTACGGCGAACTCATTATAGACTTTGAGAGCCCGGAGGCGCTTACTAACCATCTGGAAGAGATTCAGACTTATCTCACGCGGGAATATCCCCAGGCTTATGCCAAGATAAAGCTCTACAATCTGATGTTCAAGAAGTATCCCATCGAGGTGCAGTTTGCCGGTCCCGACCCCGCTGTGCTCCATCAGTTGGCCGACAGTGCGCGCGCCGTCATGGAGGAGAGCGGCAAGGTGCGGCTTATCACGGAAAACTGGGAGCCCAAGGTGCCCTTCATCTCTGTGGACTACGACCAGGAGGCTGCCCGCACTATCGGTCTCTCTCGCAGCGACCTCTCGCTGTCCCTAATGACGGCAGGCGGCGGCATACCCGTGGGCAACTTCTACGACGGCATCTACTCCAACAATATTTATACGAAACTGATTGACGAGCACGGCAATGCCATAGACGACCTTCAGAATATGCAGGTGTTCTCGCTCATGCCGTCGCTCATGGGATTGCTGACGGAAGAGAACATCTCCCGACTGCGTACGGGCAAGGTGGACAAGACCCGTCTGCTTGAGGGACTCATGGCCACCACGCCGTTGCGCCAGGTGACGCGCTCTGTGGATGTGCGTTGGGAAGACCCGGTCATTCCCCGCTACAACGGGGTGCGCCAGCATCGTGTGCAGTGCACACCGGAGGTCGGTCTTGAGACGGAACGCACGCGCAGAGCCATCGCCGAGAAGATAGACCGCATTCCCCTTCCGCCGGGCTACACGCGCAAGTGGATGGGCGAGAAGCAGGCCAGCGACCGTTCGATGAAGTATCTTTTCCAGAACTTCCCCATGGCCATCATCATGATGATTGCCATTCTGATTATGCTCTTCGGCGATGCCAAGAAGCCTGTCATCATCTTCTGCACCATTCCTCTGGTCTTTGTCGGTGTCGTGGCCACGATGCTTGCTTCCGGGATGACCTTCACCTTCTGCGCCATTGTCGGCGCCTTGGGGCTTATCGGTATGGTGGTGAAGAACGGCATTGTGCTCATGGACGAGATTGATTTGCAACTCTCCGAGGGCCGGTCGCCTATGGACGCTCTGGTGCTGGCCGCCCAGTCGCGCCTCCGCCCCGTGATGATGGCTTCCCTCACCACGATTTTGGGCATGATTCCTCTGCTCACGGATGCCATGTTCGGCAGCATGGCCGTCACCATCATGGGCGGCCTGCTTTTCGGCACGTTCATCACCCTGATATTTGTTCCGGTACTCTATGCAATGTTTTTTAACGTTAAACCCGAATAATGCTATGAAAAAGTTGTTATTCCCCATTCTCATCTCCTTGTCTTTCCCTCTCTTTGCCCAAGACAGTGTGCAGGTGCTTTCCATTGAGCAGTGCCGTGACTTGGCTTTGCAACATAACAAGTCGCTCCGTTCGGCCGCACTCGGCACTGAGGCAGCCCGCTACACCAAGCGGAGCACCTTGGGCCTGTTCTTCCCGAATATATCTTTGGCCGGTATGGCCGGATATTCCACGCTCGACGGTTCGCTCGGCATCAACGTGCAAGACCTGGCCGCAGGGGTCCTGTCCAAAGCTCTGCCCGCCCTTCCTGCGCGGTATCAGGCCCGGATGCAGCAGTTGGCTCCCGCCCTCATCGGCGGGTTGCCGTCGGACGTTCCCGTCCTCAACTATGAGTTGGGCTGGATGTATTCCGCCGGCGTGATGCTCCGTCAGCCGATTTTCATGGGCGGTAAAATCATTGCAGGCTACAAAATGTCGAAGCTTGCGCTTGAGGCTTCCCGCCAGAATGAGCGGAAGACCCGTGCGGAGGTTATCGAAGAGGCCGATCAGGCTTACGCCAATGTGGTGAAGGCCACGGAGATGAAGAAGGTGGCCGAGCAGTATCTCGCCCTTCTGAAGTCGCTCGACAGCAACGTGGAGAGCGCCGTGCGCCACGGCGTGAAGCTGCAGAACGACCGCCTCAAGGTGCAGGTGAAACTCGATGAGGTGCAGCTGCAGCTGACGCAGGCCGAAAACGCCATCCGCCTGGCCACCATGAATCTGTGCCACGTCACGGGTATGCCGCTTTCGTCGCGCGTTGCCGTGTCGTCGGAGTATCCCCGCGTGGACGATGCCCTTCTGCTCCGCAGCGGCGACGTCACGTCGCGCCCGGAGTATGCCATGCTGGAGGCCAAGGCCCAGGTGGCCCGCCAGGAGGTCAATGCGTCGCGTGCGGCGTGGTTGCCCCAGCTGGCTCTTTTGGCCCACTACGGTTACAGCAGCGCTTTGGAGGTCAACGGCCGCAAGCTGTTGGACCGTTGGGGCTTTGTCGGCGGCGTCACGCTGTCGGTGCCTCTGTTCCATTTCGGCGCCGACTATTTCAAGACGAAGGCCGCCAAGGTGAAGGCGCAGCAGGCAGAGCTAGAGCGGGAGGATTTTGTGGAGCTGATGCAGCTTCAGCTGGCCAAGGAGGGCAACAATCTGGAGGAGAGCGCCCAGGAGGTGGCCCTCACGGAGAAAGGCCTGGAGCAGGCCACGCTCAACCGCGAACTCTCGGAGAAGCAGTATAAGGCCGGCACGGAGACGCTGACCGACCTCCTTGAGGCCCAGGCGCTGTGGCAGCAGGCCTGGCAGCGCCGCATCGAGGCGCAGTTCCGCCGCTATTTGGCTTCCGTGGCCTATCTCAAGGCTGCGGGCCGTCTGGTGGAGGAGTAGGGGGGCGCTGCGCATCAGCGTCTTCGCCCTGGCTTGGGCGGGGAAATGAAGTTTTGAGTGAAATAAACAATTTGCGTAATTTGCGTGAGCATTTTTCACGCAAATAAAGCCCCGCTTCGACGGCTACGGCAGCAGGCCAAGGATGGCCCCCCTCTCATCCCCCCGAAGGAGGGAGGTCTTGGGGGCCACGGTGACGTAGGCGTCCACCGACTTGTCCTGCTCGTCGAGCACGGTGCCCTCGATGACGGTCTTCTGTACGTGAGCCTCCGGCGATGCTTTCCTGCTCAATAAGTAGCGACGCTGAGCGTGTAGCGATGCGCTCTACAATGGTAAATGCGCGATATGTTCGACCATGCCGTCGGGCATTGGCTTCAGCTTTTTCTTCTTTGTCATTCCGTTCATTTCCCGGCGGAAACTGTCAAGTTTTTCTTGCGTCAGGTCGTATGTGTGTTTGCCATAATCTTCAAGTTCGAAAGATTTGACGCGGAGAAAGCCGAAACGCTCGAAGTAGGGAGTCAGATTGTAGCCGCTCAACTGTGAGGCCTTGCGGATGAAATTGAAAACGTACGGCACGATGTTCGTGGAGTCGGACGAAACGTCGGAATGGCGTAGCGCTTCGTAAAGGTCCGGCAGGAAATCCGGAATATTAGCCTCAGTCGTGAAATACTGACACAGCTTCAGGAACGGGCACAGTCGCTCGAAAGCATTCTCGTGGGCGTTGTTCTCCTGGAAGATGCAGTCGTCTGTCTCTCCGTCTATGAACTGCGCCACCGCGTGTTCCAGTCCCCGGCGTTTGCCTTCTTCGAGATCTTCATAACGATACCCCATACGCATCAGACTGTAGTAGGCATTCAGGTTGTTGGTCACCTCGCTGACACCGCCCCAGCAGAAATAGGGCTTCAACTGATGCTGATGTCCCCATTCATGGGCCAGTCCCCAGATGGTCTCAGAGTCTTTGAAGCGTAATGAACGGCAGTTGAGCAGCGGACGTTCCAAGTCGATGTGAGCACTGATGCCCAGCCCGTCTTGGTATAAACTGCCGAATGTAAAGTTGACATACAGTAAGCTTCGATTGCGGGGTATGCGTCCGTACTTCTCCATGCCCACAAGTTGCTGCTGCCATGTCATCAGCGAATCGAGGATGCCCATGTACTGGCGGTAGCCGGGCGAGATACCGTCGGCGGCCTTGCAGAAGTCGTGCATCCCCGCCGAAGTCCATACGGCATGAACCTTGCGGCTCACCACATCAATGAAGCGTGACGGCGCCGTGGCTGTTATCCTGTGCATCTGCTCATCAGTCATGTCGGGCGTCAGATAGCCGTTGACGGTTCCTCCCACAAAATGGATGCGGATGGGTGGATTGTCGTCTGCATGTCCCTCGGAGAAGTAGGCGACATAGGCCAGCCCCGGCCACGAATTGTCATGGTCTATAATGTTTGCACCGTTCTTCAGCTGGTAAGTAAGGATTTCGGGCTTGCCACCGTCGAAGTTTTTGCCTGTTCTCCCTACATACCAAGCCACGACTTTCAAGTCGGCAGTCTGTCCGTCGGGCAGACCGCTCACCATGACAAGATGTTTCCCCGGCTCCATGACGATTCCCGTTACTCCCTGCAATCGGTCGTAGAACTTATCTGGCGTGCGCCATTCTTTGGCCAGCCATTGCGGATGGTCGTAGCAGTCGAATGTGGCCACACGGTAGGCGGTTTGATAAGAACCGTTCTTCAGTTCTTTGGCCAGCTCGCGATAGACGGGGATTTCCATACGCTCAATTTCCTCGTCGGTCACATCGGGTTTCAAGACAGTATAGAGGTCGTCGGCAAAGAGCGGACAGCCTTTCAGCCTCTCCCTGTCGCATCGGAATTGCATTTCGGCGCATGAACCTAAATCGCCCATGCCATGTAAAACACGGAACATGATGGCTGTCGGCGAGTGAAGTCCTCCTTCGAAGCAGACGGTCTTCGGCTCCATGTTGCTCTCCCAAGTGTATCGACCTGCGAGACGGAAAACCGTATCTGTGGAGGTCTTCACCAGCACTTCCGCTTCTGTTACATAACCATTGGGCGAGCCGTCCCGTCGTGGGACATACACCATGCGGTCAATCCTCTCTATATTCTCGAACTCATAAACCAGTTCTGCGGGTGTCTCCGGTGTTACTTTCTTGTGTTCCGGGTAATAAGCAGAATGCCAATTCGTCGCTTTATCGCCGTCAATTGTATATTCCACGCTTGACTTTGCATTCTCCTGATGGTTGTTGTCATGGCAGCGTACCGGAATGATGTGAATATCTCCCGGCAAACTCTCGTTGCATTTCTGCCATGTTAATTCTTGC
>CADAVI010000062.1 GCA_902791295.1 uncultured Bacteroidales bacterium
TTTCCAGGAGTATCGACAACCCATGCTCTGTCTCTAAAGCTGGAGCATTCGTGCGATTATCTACTAATACAGTCCACTTCATGTCTTTCTATTCCATTCGTTGCCACTTCATTTCCTCGCCCTGCTTGTCATACTGCTTACGCTTGCCTGTAGGCGGTTCTGTCAAGGTTATCTTGACAATCGCCGTCCTTTCCAGACTTCGCTCAATAGCTGCATCAAAAGCATCCATGTGGTGAGGAAGGAAACGTAAGCAGATAAGCCTAAGGGCCTCTATCTTCTCAGCTCTATTCGTAACCACTTCGGCAACACCTGTAGCCATCGCCGATTTGTATTGAAGGGTAAAACTGCCGTCTTTAGGGCCGACAGTAGGAGAACAACGTGTTACGGCTGACAATGCCACCTTGGAATTGCTGGCGATACAATCCATTTTCTCACCTTCCAAGGCTCCGTGAAAATAGAAGGTCGTCTCATCTTTCCGTACCAACGACAAAGGTACACCATAAGGACAGCCGTCAGGCCGTGTGAAACTGACGGTGATATATGGTGCCTTGTCGAATACCTCGAATGCGAAGGCTGCATCCATCTCTCTGCTTGCCTTCCTCATATCACTCATGATGATGGTGATGACCGCCACAACCGTCGTGGTGACAACTTCCGTCACCGTATTCGATAGTATCATCAAGATACATGGCCAGCACTTGCTCAACGGGCAGGGCTGGTGCTCCCTCGTTGGTAGGAATGGCGATTTTTTGATTCTGTTTCATTGTCTTGTTCTATTTATTTTTGATTTTACTGATTTTATTCTTCTTCCAAAAACTCTGCAACATCGGCTTTTCCAGCCCACGGCGATAATCATGTCCAAGTTGTAGTGGCTCATGTTTCTCCGCACGTTCCTGTTACCTTCCCGGCGAACTAACAAAATTTATTTCCAGTCCTCACGTATAATCTCTAATGATATTCCGATACTTGGCTGCAAAAATACAAAATTTTCTTTTACCGACAACCTTTCCGCCCAATTTTTTGCAAAAAACTGCCAAAGGCAACGAGAAATATTACATTCAATCAGCCTATGAACTCTCCACCGAGATGAAACGGGAGCAAGAGCTCAAATCCCTCAAGCGGATAAACGATTCGTTCCAGAAGATTGTCATTGTCAAAGATGACATCACCAAAACATAAAAAAGAGCGGTCATTTCCTAAAAAATGTTATTGCAAATCGGTTTAGACCGTTTTGTCGCTGCTTATCCACAGTAAAATGTGTATCTTTGCACTCGAAATTAACATCATAACATCAAAGCATAATGAAAGCAAAACTTCTCTGCGCCGCCCTCGCGGCCTTTGCCCTCGCAACGGGAGCATCCGCAAAAAGCAGTCTGCCCAAGGAAAAAGACATGGCCGGATACGTCATGGTGTATCACAAAGACGCCGACCACGGACTCCACATGGCCTACAGCTACGACGGCTACACCTGGACCGCACTCAACGGCGACAAACCCGTTATGGCCGGCGACACCATCGCCGAACAGAAGGGCATCAGAGACCCCTACATCTTCCGCGCACCCGACGGGGCCTTCTGCGTGGCGATGACCGACCTCCACGTGTTCGGCAAGAGAGACGGCATACGCGACACCGAATGGGAACGCGACGGCAGAAAATACGGATGGGGCAACAACAGGGGCCTCGTGCTGGCACGCTCCACGGACATGATTCACTGGACACGCACCAATCTCGACTTCACCAAACTCTCCTGCCCCATGCCCGTGGCCGACAGGGACGGCAACAAACCCTCGTGGCAGGAAGTGGGCTGCGTGTGGGCGCCCGAAATGACCGCCACCGAAGACGGACGCATCATGATGCACTTCACCACACGCACCGGCAGCGGATACAACTATATCGCCTACGTGATGATGAGCCCCGACTTCAGCAGGATGGAGACGGAGCCCAAACTGCTGGTGGACGGCTCGCAGAACGATGAGGGCAAGAGGATGGACATCATCGACTCGGACATCACCAAGGTGGGCGACACCTTCCACCTCTTCTGCGTGGAGGCCGGACATCCCCGCCACGCCACCGCACCCGCGCTGGAAGGCCCCTACACCTTCGTGCCCTTTGACGACGGTGTGCCCGAGAGCCATGAGGCGCCCATGCTGTGGAAGCTCATCGGACAGAAAAAGTGGATACTGATGACCGACCGCTACTCCATGAATCCCCACAACTTCTACTTCGTGGAGACCACCGACCTCAACACGTTCAAGCCCCTGGGCTACTTCGACGGCAAGGACTGCCCGCTCAAGCGCACCAACTTCTCCGAGCAGAAGCACGGCGCCGTCGTGCAGGTGACGAAGAAGGAACTGCAGAAACTCATCAAGCACTGGGAAGGCAAATGAAAAAAGGCATCACAACGGCGCTGGCACTGACCGCCGCACTCACGGCTGCGGCACAAGGCACGGCGGAAGACTACCGCAGAGCCGCCGAACTCCCGCGCAAGTTTGCCGCCTCGCAGGTGAGCGGCTGGGTGAGCAGCGTGGAATGGACGGACGACAGCACCTACAAACTGAAATACTACAGCGACCCCGCACCCCAGCAGGAGCGCCCTCCACGCCGTCCGGAAATGCGGCGCACGGAGACCAAGCAGGGACCGCAAAGGATTGAACGCCACTGGATGAACGAAGACGACGAGCGATGGGGCGTCCCCGTGCCCTCGCCCGACAGCACGATGGTGGCCTACATCAAAAACGACAACATCTGGGTGGCGCAGCGCGACGGCAAGGGCGAACGCGCCCTCTCGCTGGACGGCACGCTCGGCGCCTACTACAGCGCACGCATCCAGTGGAGCCCCGACGGGAAATACGTGGCCGCTTGCCGCATCCGCCCCGTCAGCCAGAAGCGCTACGTCTATTATGTGGAGTCGTCGCCCGAAAGCCAGCTGCAGCCCATCCTCCACCAGCAGGAATACGCCAAGCCCGGCGACGAGCGCACACAGAAGACGCCCTGCATCTTCGAGGTGAAGACCGGCCGCGCCGTCATCCCCGAGGATGCGCTCTTCAGCAACCAATACGACCTGTGGGGCCCCGAATGGCTCGCGGACAGCCGCACGCTCGTGTTTGAATACAACGGGCGGGGCCACAAGGTGTTCCGCGTGCTGGCCCTCGACGCAGAGAGCGGCCAGGTGCGCACCGTCATCGAAGAGACGAGCAAGACCTTCGTCAACTACAGCCGCCACTTCCGCCACAACCTCAAAGGCGACACGCAGATGATATGGATGAGCGAGCGCGACAACTGGAACCACCTCTACCTCATCGACGTGGCCTCCGGCAAGACGCTGAAGCAGCTGACCCGGGGCGAATGGGTCGTCAGGAATGTGCTTCACGTGGACGAGGAGCA
Organism: uncultured Bacteroidales bacterium; assembly: GCA_902791295.1. Taxonomy (GTDB): domain Bacteria; phylum Bacteroidota; class Bacteroidia; order Bacteroidales; family Bacteroidaceae; genus Physcousia. Next base: position 3,385 of record CADAVI010000062.1, read on the forward strand.
GGGGCGCATCTTCTTCACGGCCAGCGGGCTGAACAAGGACGAAGACCCCTATCACGTGCACTACTGCGTGGTGGGACTCGACGGCAAGAATCTGCACGACCTCACACCCGAGAAGGCCAACCACAAGGCCACGTTCAACAAGAGCTACACACGCTTCGTGGATACATACTCCAGAGCCGACCTTGCACCCGTGACCGTCGTGAGAAGCGTGGACGGCGGCGAACCGCAGACGCTGGCCAAAGCCGACATCAGCAAGCTTGAGAGCGAAGGATGGAAGGCGCCCGAAATCTTCACCGCACCCGGACGCGACGGCAAGACCCCGATGTGGGGCCTCATCTACCGTCCCACCAACTTCGACCCGACACACTCCTACCCCGTCATCGAATATATCTACTCCGGTCCCGGCGATGCCTATGTGCCGAAGGATTTCCAAAACTTCAACTGGTACATTTCCTCTCTGGCCGAACTCGGATTCATCGTGGTGCAGCTGGACGCTATGGGTACCTCTTACAGAGGCAAGGCCTTCGAGGAAGTCTGCTACAAGAACCTGAAAGACGCCGGATTGCCCGACCGCATCGCTTGGATTAAGGCCGCCGCAGAGCGCTATCCCTACATGGACATCAACCGCGTGGGCATCTTCGGCTGCTCGGCCGGCGGACAGGAGAGCACCAATGCCGTGCTGCTTCACGGCGACTTCTACAAGGCCGCCTTCTCCGCCTGCGGATGCCACGACAACAGAATGGACAAAATCTGGTGGAACGAGCAATGGATGGGCTGGCCCGTGGATTCGAGCTACATCGAGTGCTCCAACGTGGAGAATGCCCACCGGCTGGAGCGTCCGCTCATGCTGCTCGTCGGCGAACTGGACGACAACGTGGATCCCGCCAGCACCATGCAGGTGGTCAACGCCCTCGTCAAAGCCGGCAAGGACTTTGAGCTGGTCGTGCTGCCCGGCGAGCACCACACCATGGGCGGCACCTACGGAGAGCACAAGCGCTTCGACTTCTTCGTGCGCCACCTCATGGGCGTGAACCCTCCGAAATGGAGCGAGCTGAAACAGTAGGAGCATGAGACACACGCTTTTCTGCCTGCTCATCCTGTGCAGCCTCCCGTCTGCACTCTCCGCTTTGGACGACCTGCATCTGACGGCGGAAGAGGGCACGGTGCCGATGCTGCCCTCCGCCCTGTGGGACGGGAAGGCATGGCGGCAGGTGCGCTGGGACAACAGCGCGAGGCAGACAGAAGAAGCGGAAGCCGCCATGAAGGCCGGCGCCCGGTATGAAGTGGAGGGCATCCTCCTTGGCAGCAGTAAGACCGTGAAGGCACACATCACGGTGACGGCTGCGGAAACGGACGGCGCCCGACCGCAGATACTGGCCCGCCCTCTGCCGCTCGACTGCGTGCGCCTCACGGGCGACAACGTCCTCACACGCAACCGCGATCGCGACATCGCCCTGCTGCTCTCGATGGATGTCTCCCAACAACTCTACAACTACCACGACACCTACGGACTCCCCACAGAGGGGATGACCGTCTCCGACGGATGGGACTCCCCCACCACAAAACTCAAGGGACACGGCACGGGACACTGGCTCTCGGCTCTCGCCCTGGCCTGTGCTTCCACCTCCGACGCCGCACACAAGGCGCAGCACGAAGCCCTGCTGGAGCGGATACGCCTCGTGGTGAAGGAACTGCGCCGGTGTCAGGAGCGCACCTTCGCCTGGAGCGACTCCCTCGGGCGCTACTTCGAGGCCCGGGACCTGCTACCGGGTGAGGAACTCACGGAGGCAAAGGGCACATGGAGCGCGTTTGACCGATACAAGAAGGACTGCCGCCGCTACGGCTACGGCTATCTCAACGCCATCCCGGCACAGCACTGCGCCCTCATCGAAGCCATGCGCCCCTACAACAACGAGGAATGGGTGTGGGCGCCCTACTACACGGTGCACAAACAACTGGCCGGACTCTGCGACATCGTCGAATACGTGGACGACCGGGAGACGGCCCGCACGGCTCTGCTCATCGCCCGGGACATGGGCCTCTGGGTGTGGAACCGTCTGCACTACCGCACCACGCCGGAGCAGCGGGCCCGCATGTGGAACATGTATATCGCCGGCGAAGTGGGCGGCATGCAGGAAGTGCTGGCCCGACTGGCCGCACTCGTCCCGCAGGAAAAGGCGCGGCTGACGGAAGCCGCCGGATTCTTTGACGCGCCCGTCTTCTACGAACCGCTGTCCCGGGGCATCGACGACATCCGCACCCGCCACGCCAATCAGCACATCCCCATGATAATAGGAGCGCTGAAGCTCTACGGGCTCAACGGGAAGGAATACTACTTCAATATAGCCTCCCATTTTTGGGACCTGCTGCAGGGACGCTACACCTACGCCACAGGCGGTGTGGGCAACGGCGAAATGTTCCGGCAACCCTACGCCCAGATGGTCAGCATGCTGCCCCACCCGAACATCAACGAGACCTGCTGCGCCTACAACCTCATGAAACTCTCGCGCGACCTCTGCTGCTACGCCCCCGACGATGCACGCTATATGGACTACGCCGAGCGGCTGCTCTCCAATCAGATTGTCGGTTCGCTCGCGCCCGACCGCTGGGCCGTGTGCTACCAATACGCCGTCGGCGCTGGTGCCGAAAAGCCCTTCGGCAACGAGACGCCGCAAGCCACCTGCTGCGGCGGCACGGGCGTCGAGAACCACGTGCGCTATCAGGAATGCTGCTACTACACGGGCGGCGACACGCTGTGGGTGAATCTCTATCTGCCCTCCGAGGCCGAGTGGCGGGAGAAGGGGCTGCACCTGAAGCTGGACGGCGACTGGCCCATGCAGCAGGGCACGCTCCGCATCACCAGCACGCAAGCCGTCACCGTGAGGCTGCGCCTCCCCTATTGGGCCACGAAAGACTTCTGCGTGCGGCTCAACGGAAAGCGCATCGGACGCAAGGCCCGTCCCTCTTCGTATATTGAAATACCGTCGCGCCAATGGTCTGAAAACGACGTCGTCACGCTGGAGATGCCCTTTGGCGAACATCTGTGCTACGGCCCCGACCCTGTTGACGGCCGCTGGCTGGCCTGCAGGATGCACGGCCCCCTGGCAATGGTGACGCAGGACGGAGGCAAAACGTTCGTCCCCGACTGGCTCTACAGCGGACGCGCCACACACTATCTGGACGCCGGAGCGGTGAAAAGCGCCAAAGGCGCGGTGAAGCGCAACGCTCTGGCCGAAGCACTCTCTTTGGCCCGAAGCCGTTGGGAACAGGGACGCGAGTGGGCGCCTCACGGACTGCGCCGCATGACGGCTCAGATGAGGAAGAGCGAGAATGTGCTCTCCGACCCGTCGGCCACACAGGAGCAGGTGGATGCCGAAACGGCAGCGCTCTCGGCCATCCTCAACGGCATGCGGCCCGCCACGCTGGCGGAACCCGAAGATGTGGCTACCCTGCAACAGCAGGCGGCCCGTCTGCGCGCCGCCTCTCCCTCCGAGGAGTCGCTCCTGCAGGCACTCGAATATGCAGAAATGGTCATCCGCTACGTCATCGACGGCAGCGGCACCCGCGACCTCATCCATAAGGCGGAAGAACGCCTCAAACCCTTCCTGACAACACCATAGCATCCGACTATGTCAATGATTCATAAATTCCTGGACCAGGTCCAATTCAAATCCTACGACGACTTCATGGAGCACTATCGCGTCAATGTGCCCGAACATTTCAATTTCGCCTACGACGTGATTGACGCCTACGCCGCCACGCAGCCCGACAAGGAAGCCATCCTCTACGTCAACGACAACGGGGACGAACGGCATCTCACCTACGGAGAATACAAGCTGCTTTCCGACGAAGTGGCCTCCTATCTTCACTCCATACGCATCGGTCGCGGCGACTGCGTGATGCTGATACTCAAGCGCCGCCTCGAGTGGTGGATCACGATGGCGGCTCTGCACAAGATCGGCGCCATAGCCATTCCGGCCACCCATCTGCTCACGAGCAAGGACATCATCTTCCGCTGCCACGAGGCCGAGATCAAGGCCATCATCACCGTCGGCGAAACCGTCGTGCTGAAGAACGTCATCTCGGCGCGCCCCTTCTGCCCCAGCGTGCAGCATTGCATCAGCATCGGTCCGGAAGTGCCCCAAAACTGGAAGAACCTCTGGCAGGGTGCCGCAATGGCCTCGCCCTTCAAGAGCCAGAAGGGAGAGAACGAGAAGACGGACGACTTCCTCATGTACTTCACCAGCGGCACCAGCGGAGCGCCCAAAATGGTGATGCACGACTTCTCGTATCCTCTGGCCCACATCCTCACGGCGGCCTATTGGCACAACGTGCACGAGGGCTCGCTGCATCTCACCGTGGCCGACACGGGATGGGGCAAAGCCGCGTGGGGCAAATTCTACGGACAGATGATTTGCGGCGCCACCGTCTTCGTCTATGACTTCGACGGCCACTTCGAAGCCTCCAAGCTGCTGGACAAGATGGCGCAGTATAAGGTGACGTCCTTCTGCGCCCCGCCCACGGTCTACCGCTTCATGGTGCGCGAGGACCTGAGCCGCTGGGACCTCTCTTCGCTCGAATACTGCACCACCGCCGGAGAAGCGCTCCACGCCTCCGTCTTCAAGGAGTGGAAGGAGAAAACCGGCATCACCATCTACGAGGCCTACGGCCAGACGGAGACCACCCTCGTGCTCGGCAACTACGCTTTCGCCAAACCCAAGGCCGGCAGCATGGGACTGCCCAATCCGCAGTTCATGGTCGATGTGCTCGACGACAACGGCAATCCCGTCGGTCCCGGCGTGCAGGGCCGTCTCGTCATCCGCACCGGACAGCAGCTGAACGCCGTCACCGGTCAGGGTAGCGAGCTCCTGCAGAGCATCCGCCAGAATCTGCGCTCGCGTATGCGCAACATCATGTATTACAGAGAGCTCCCGCTGGGGCTCTTCAAAGAGTACTACCGCAATCCGCGCCTCACGCGCAAGGCACGCCACAACCGCGTTTACTACACGGGCGACATCGTCTGGTATGACGAAGACGGCTACTTCTGGTTTGTGGCCCGCGCCGACGACGTCATCAAGTCGAGCGGCTACCGCATTGACCCCTTCGAGGTGGAGTCGGCCCTGATGAGCCATGAGGCCGTGCTCGAATGTGCCATCACGGGCGAGAAAGACGACATCCGCGGCATGGTGGTGAAGGCCACCGTCGTGCTCACGCCGGAGTTCCGCACCATCGCCGCCAGCAACGACGGCCGCGAAGCACTCACGGCCGAACTGCAGGCCCACGTGAAGCGCGAGACGGCGCCCTACAAATATCCGCGCATCGTGGAGTTTGTGGACGAACTGCCGAAAACCATCTCAGGCAAGATTCGCCGCGCGGCCATCAGAAATCACGAGACCACTCCGTCACAGACCCCGTCTCCCTCGAAAGCCTGATGTCCACCAGACGCTGATTGCTGCTGCCCCTGAAGAGCAGATCCTCATCGCGGAGGGCCTGCACGAAGGGACCGTCCACCAGCACGTCGATATAGTCCAGCAGCGGCTTTGCGGCCTCCGGCAGATGCTCGTAGGTGAAGCCCGTATAGACCCATACGGTCTTGTCCGTCTCGGCCTTGATGCGCCTGAGGAGGGGCAGGAGCGCCTCTGCCTGATAGAGCGGGTCGCCGCCCGAGAAGGTGACGTCGGCGAAGGGGTCGGCCACGATTTCCTGCATCATTTCCTCCACCGACATCTCGCGGCCGCCCTCAAAGTCCCACGACTGCGGGTTGTGGCAGCCGGGGCATTTGTGGGCACAGCCCGAGAGATAGAAACTCGTTCTAAATCCCGGGCCGTCCACTGTGGTGTCGTGCAGGATGTCCAGCACCTTAATCATGCACTACGCGGTCGTTAAGTTCGGCCAGCTTGGCCTTGTTCCACCGGTCGGTGGTGCCCACGAGATAGCCCGTGATGCGCTGCAGGCGGTCCACATTGCTGCTGCCGCACTTGGGGCAGGTCTCGAAGTTCTTGTCGGCGTTCTCGTAGCCGCAGTCCAGACAGCGGTTGCGCGTGTGGTTGACCGAGCCGTAACCGATGTTGTACTCGTCCATCAAATCGACAATCTTCATCACGGCCTCGGGGTTGTGGGTGGCGTCGCCGTCGATCTCCACGTAGAAGATGTGGCCGCCGCGGGTGATTTCGTGATAGGGCGCCTCGATCTGTGCCTTCTTCAGCGCGGAGCAGTGATAATAGACGGGCACGTGGTTGGAGTTGGTGTAGTAGTCCTTATCGGTGATGCCGGGCAGGATGCCGAACTTCTTCTTGTCGTACTTCGTGAAGCGGCCTGACAGACCCTCGGCCGGCGTGGCCAGCACGCTGTAGTTGTGCTGATAGCGCTCGCTGAACTCGTTGATGCGGTCTCTCATGTAGTTCACAATCCTCAGACCCAGCTTCTGGCTCTCTTCGCTCTCGCCGTGGTGCTTGCCCGTGAGGGCGATGAGACACTCGGCCAGACCGATGAAGCCGATACCCAGCGTGCCCTGGTTGATGACGGGGGCGATGGTGTCGTTGGGCTTGAGGTTTTCGGAGCCCACCCACAGGCCCTGCATCAGCAGGGGGAACTGCTTGGCGTAGGCCGTCTTCTGGAACTCGAATCGCTCGTGCAGCTGACGGGCGGCAATCTCCAGCAGGTTGTCGAGCTTGGCGAAGAAGGCAGCCTCTCTCTCCTCCTGCTTCTTGATGCCCATGCACTCGATGGCGAGCTTCACGATGTTGATGGTGGAGAAGCTGATGTTGCCGCGGCCCACGGATGTCTTGTCGCCGAAGCGGTTCTCGAAGACACGGGTGCGGCAGCCCATCGTGGCCACCTCATACATGTAGCGCTTGGGGTCGTTGATGTCCCACTTCTCGTGGAAGTTGTAAGTGGCGTCGAGGTTGACGAAGTTGGGGAAGAAGCGGCGTGCCGTCACCTTGCAGGCATACTTGTAGAGGTCGTAGTTGCGATCGGTGGGCAGATAGCTGACGCCCTTCTTCTTCTTCCATATCTGGATGGGGAAGATGGCGGTCTCACCGTTGCCCACGCCTTCGTAGGTCGAGCGGAGGATTTCGCGGATGATGCAGCGGCCCTCGGCCGAGATGTCGGTGCCGTAGTTGATGGAGGAGAAGACCACCTGGTTGCCGCCGCGCGAATGGATGGTGTTCATGTTGTGGATGAAGGCCTCCATTGCCTGATGCACGCGGTCCACCGTCTTGTTGATGGCGTGCTGCTTGATGCGGCCCAAGCCGCTCAGACCGGCCAGAGGCAGGTTGAGATAGTCCTCAATCTCTGCGTCGTAGAGCTGGCTGTAGTCCTCGCCCATGAGCTGCTCCAGCACCTTCACCTCCTCTATATAGCTCTTGCGCACGTAGGGAGCCAGATAGAAGTCGAAGGCGGGGATGCTCTGTCCGCCGTGCATCTCGTTCTGCACCGTCTCCATCGAGATACAGCCGATGATGGAGGCCGTCTCGATGCGCTTGGCGGGACGGCTCTCGCCGTGACCGGCCTGGAATCCGTGCTCCAGAATCTTGTCGAGGGGGTGCTGCAGACAGGTCATCGACTTGGTGGGATAGTAGTCCTTGTCGTGGATGTGCAGGTAGTTGTTCTTCACGGCCTCGCGCACCTCTTCGGAGAGCAGATAGTCGTCCACGAAGGGCTTGGTGGTCTCGCTGGCGAACTTCATCATCATGCCGGCGGGGGTGTCGGCGTTCATGTTGGCGTTCTCGCGCGTCACGTCGTTGTTCTTGATGTTGATGAT
>CADAVI010000063.1 GCA_902791295.1 uncultured Bacteroidales bacterium
GGAATGCAACGTCGGATTGCAGACCGCTGTGGAGTTTCTTCAGAAGAAGGGCTTCACGGACGTTGAGGAGGATCTCAACGCCAAGATTTCCGACGAACAGTATCAGGAATTGCTTAAGGAGTTCAAGCCCGACAGCGTGCTGAAGAATCGGGCCAACCTGATGCTCCAGCAGCAGAAGGAAGCCCGCGCCGCCAAGGAGCAGGCCCGCGAAGAGGCCCGTGCGGCAAAGGCCGCAGCCGAAGCCGCAGCACGCGAAGCCGCAGCCGAAGCCGCAGCAGTGGAGGCTCAAAAGCCCGCCTTCAAGGTCGTGGGCAAGATAGACCTCGACAAAAAGCCCGCAGCACCTAAGGCAGAGGAACCTGTTGAGGACGTCGCACCCGCCGTGCCCGAAGAAAAGGCGGAAACGCCGGCAGCGAAGGAGCAGCCCTCAGAAACTCCTGCCGGGAAGGCCGAGCCCGCAGCACCTGCGGAGCCCGTTGAGACACCCGCAGATCCCGCAGAAGCACCCGCAGCGGAGACAGTGGAGACAGAGCCGGCTGTGGAAGAAATGCCCCACACGGTGAGCAACAAGGAGGTGACACTGACGGAAGAGAACGGTATCTACAAGGTGCAGACCTCTGCGCCGCAGCCTCAGGGACTCACGGTGAAGGGCCACATCGACCTGGATTCTCTCAATCAGAGCACCCGTCCCAAGAAGAAAACCAAGGAAGAGAAAAACAAAGAGCGCCAGCAGGCTCAGGCCCAGCGCAGCAAGCGCGTCCGCATCGGCGAACGTGTGGATATCAACAAGGTGGCCGGCGAAAACCGTCCCCAAACGGGCGGCAAGAAGAACGGCCAGCCTCAGAATCAGCCTCAGGGTAAGGTCAAGAAGGGCAAGAAGAACCAGCCTCAGGTTGCCGAAGTCAGCGAAGAGGAGGTTGCCAAGCAGGTGCGCGAGACGCTGGCCCGCCTCACCGGCAAAAACCAGCAGTTCGGCTCCGGTGCCAAGCACCGCCGTGAGAAGCGCGAAGCCGTGCGTCAGGGCATGGAGGAGGAGCTGGAGCAGCAGCAGGCAGAGAGCAAGGTGCTCAAACTGACGGAGTTCGTGACGGCCAACGAACTGGCCACCATGATGAACGTGCCCGTCACCAAAATCATCGCCACCTGTATGCAAATCGGCGTGATGGTCAGCATCAACCAGCGTATGGACGCCGAGACCATCAACCTGGTGGCTGAGGAGTTCGGCTTCGAGACCCAGTATGTTTCGGCAGAAGTGTCGGAAGCCATTGTGGAAGCGGAGGACGACGAGGCCGATCTCGAGCCCCGCGCCCCCATCGTCACGGTGATGGGTCATGTGGACCACGGTAAGACGTCGCTGCTCGACTACATCCGTCAGACCAACGTCATTGCCGGTGAGGCCGGCGGCATCACGCAGCATATCGGTGCCTACAACGTGACACTGGAGGACGGCCGCCACGTCACCTTCCTCGACACGCCCGGCCACGAGGCCTTCACCGCCATGCGTGCCCGCGGCGCTCAGGTGACGGATATCGCCATCATCATCGTGGCAGCTGACGACGACATCATGCCCCAGACGAAGGAGGCACTGGCTCATGCCACCGCAGCCGGCGTGCCCATCGTCTTCGCCATCAACAAGATAGATAAGCCCGCCGCCAATCCCGACAAAATCAAGGAGGGCTTGGCTGCCATGAACTTCCTCGTGGAGGAATGGGGCGGTAAATATCAGAGCCAGGACATCAGTGCCAAGAAGGGCACGGGTGTGAAGGAACTGCTCGAGAAGGTGCTTCTGGAGGCCGAGATGCTCGACCTGAAGGCCAACCCCAACCGCAAAGCCACCGGCTCCATCATCGAATCCTCGCTGGACAAGGGTCGCGGCTATGTGGCCACCGTGCTGGTGTCCAACGGTACGCTGCATGTGGGCGACATGATGCTGGCCGGCACCAGCTACGGCCGCGTGAAGGCCATGCTCGACGAGCGCGGCAAGCGCATTCAGGCCATCGGCCCCTCTCAGGCGGCCACCATACTGGGTCTGAACGGCGCGCCCACGGCCGGCGACACCTTCCACGTGATGGACAGCGACCAGGAGGCCCGTGAGATCGCCTCAAAGCGCGAACAGCTGGCCCGCGAACAGGGCTTGCGCACGATGAAGCGCAAGGGTCTGGAGGAACTGGCCCACAACATTGCCCTGGGCGACTACCACGAGCTCAACCTCATCGTCAAGGGCGACGTGGACGGCTCCATCGAGGCTCTTTCCGACTCGCTGCTCAAACTCTCCACGGAGAAGATTCAGGTCAACGTCATCCACAAGGCTGTCGGACAGATTTCCGAGAGCGACGTCACTCTGGCCGCCGCCTCCGACGCCATCATCGTGGCCTTCCAAGTGCGTCCTTCATCCCAGGCACGACGTCTGGCCGAGCAGGAGGGTGTGGACATCCGCACCTATTCGGTCATCTACGATGCCATCGAGGAAGTGCGCGAGGCCATGGAGGGTATGCTTTCTCCCGAAATCAAGGAGGAGGTGACGGCTCAGGTGGAAGTGCGTCAGGTGTACCACATCTCCAAGGTGGGCACCGTGGCCGGCGCTTACGTTGTCGAGGGCAAGGTCAGCCGCAGCAACAAGGCCCGCGTCATTCGCGACGGCATCGTGGTGTTCACCGGCGAAATCAACGCCCTCAAGCGCTTCAAGGACGACGTCAAGGAGGTTTCGACCAACTTCGAGTGCGGCATCTCTCTGGTCAACTACAACGATCTGCGCGAAGGCGACATGATAGAAACCTTTGCCGAGGTTGAGGTGAAGGCCAAACTCTAAGGCTTGTTCATGCCTATGGATATGCACTCGCTGATGAGCCCCGAGACGCTGAAGATGGCGGCGCTGGTCCTGATAGGGCTGGTGGTCCTGAAGATGCTGACGAGCGGCCTGCTGAAATTTCTCTGCCTGGCTGCCGGCTTCATCCTGGGGCTCTATGTAGCATTGAAATATACGGAGGTGATTGAATGGCTGAAAACGCTTTCCTGAGAGAGGTCGCCGAGAAGAAATACGAGTACGGCTTCGAGACGAAGGTTGACACGGAAATCCTGGAGAAGGGTCTCTCCGAGGACGTCGTGCGCATGATTTCCCGGAAGAAGGGCGAGCCTGAGTGGCTGCTCGACTTCCGCCTGGAGGCTTTCCGCTTCTGGCAGACGCAGAAGCAGCCCTCCTGGGGCCACCTCACGCTGCCCGAAATAGACTACCAGGCCATCTCCTACTATGCCGACCCGACGAAGAAAAGCGCCGGAGAGGGGAACAGGGAGATAGACCCGGAACTGATGAAGACCTTCGACAAGCTGGGCATTCCCCTGGAGGAGCGCCTGGCGCTTTCGGGCACGGCGGTGGACGCCGTGATGGATTCCGTCAGCGTGAAGACCACTTTCCGCGAGCGTCTGGCCGAGAAGGGCATCATCTTCTGCTCCATAAGCGAGGCCGTGAAGGCGCATCCCGACCTGGTGCGGGCGCATCTGGGCTCGGTGGTGCCCTACCGCGACAACTATTTTGCCGCACTCAATTCGGCGGTTTTCTCCGACGGCAGTTTTGTCTATATCCCCAAAGGGGTGCGCTGCCCGATGGAACTCTCCACCTATTTCCGCATCAATGCGCGTGGCACGGGGCAGTTTGAACGCACGCTCATCGTGTGCGACGACGACGCCTACGTCTCCTATTTGGAGGGCTGCACGGCACCGATGCGCGACGAGAACCAACTGCATGCCGCCATCGTAGAAATCGTGGTGGGTGCCCGCGGCGAGGTGAAATACTCCACGGTACAGAACTGGTATCCCGGCGACAGCGAGGGCAAGGGCGGCGTCCTGAATCTGGTCACCAAGCGCGGCCTGCTCAAGGGCGACGACAGCCGCCTGTCGTGGACCCAGGTGGAGACCGGCAGCGCCATCACCTGGAAGTATCCTTCCTGCGTGCTTCAGGGCGACCGGAGCCAGGCGGAGTTTTATTCCGTGGCGGTGACCAACAATTTCCAACAGGCCGACACGGGCACCAAGATGATACATCTGGGGCGCGGCACCAAGAGCACCATCATCTCCAAGGGCATCTCGGCCGGCCGCTCACAGAACTCGTATCGCGGTCTGGTCAAGGTGGGGCGCAAGGCCGACGGCGCGCGCAACTATTCTTCGTGCGACAGCCTCCTGCTGGGCTCCCGCTGCGGTGCCCACACCTTTCCGTATATGGACGTACAAAACGACACGGCGGTGGTGGAGCATGAAGCCACCACCTCCAAGATTTCAGAGGACCAGCTCTTCTACTGCAACCAACGCGGCATTGCCACCGAAGACGCCGTCGGCCTGATTGTCAACGGCTACGCCAAGGATGTGCTCAACAAACTGCCGATGGAATTTGCGGTGGAGGCACAGAAGCTGCTCAATGTGTCTCTGGAGGGCGCCGTGGGTTAACAAATAAGAAAAGTCAATGTTAGAAATCAATAATCTTCACGCCGGCATTGCGGGCAAGGAAATTCTCAAGGGCATCAACCTCACGGTGGCCGACGGAGAAATTCATGCCGTGATGGGCACCAACGGTGCCGGCAAGTCCACGCTGTCCAACGTCATTGTGGGCCATCCGGCCTACGAAGTCACTGAGGGCAGCATCCTCTTCAACGGGCAGGATCTCCTGGCGATGTCCACAGAGGAGAGAGCCAATGCGGGTATCTTCATGTCGTTTCAGGCGCCCACGGAAATCCCCGGGGTGTCGATGACCAATTTCATGCGAGCCGCCGTCAATGCCCGTCGTGCCGCGCAGGGCAGGGAGGCGCTCTCTGCCGGCGACTTTCTCAAACTGATGCGCGAGAAGCGCAAGATTGTGGAACTGGATGCCAAGCTGACGTCACGCTCCGTCAACGAGGGCTTCTCCGGCGGCGAGAAGAAGCGCAACGAGATATTCCAGATGGCGATGCTCGAACCCTCGTTCTGCATCCTCGACGAGACGGATTCCGGCCTCGACGTGGACGCTCTGCGCATTGTGGCCGAGGGCTTCAACAGCCTGCGCAAAGAAGACACTTCGGCCATTGTCATCACACACTACCAGCGCCTTTTGGACTATCTGAAGCCCGACGTGGTGCATGTGCTCATCGACGGGCGCATCGTCAAGACCGGCGGCCCGGAACTGGCCGGAGAGATAGAGCGCAGAGGGTTCGACTGGATAAAAGAGGAGGCGGGTCTCTGATGTCTGAGCAGCAGTATTTGGATTTTTACCGTGCGGAGCGCGAGACCATCTTTGCCCGCAGCGACGCCCGCCTCAACGCCCTGCGCGACGGGGCCTTTGCGGTGCTGCAGCAGAAGGGATTCCCCACGATGAAGGAGGAGCGCTACCGCTACACCGACGTGGCCCGGGATTTTGCCCCCGACTACGGCATCAGCCTCTCGCCGGCGGAAGACGCCGCCCCCTGCCCCGCCGAATACGGCACGTTGGCCGACAGCGCCGATCCCGTGGTGGCGCTCAACACGATGCTGACCATGTCGTGCCGGGTGGTGCGCATCGGCCGGGGCGAGCGCCCGGAGCACCCGATACAGATTGTCAACACCCTGCGCGGAGAGCATCCCGAGATGGTGTCGCGCCGTCTGCTCATCATCGTGGAGGAGGGTGCCGAGGCCGACGTCATCATCACGGACCGTGCGGTCTCCAAGCAGCAGTTTCTCACCAATCAGGTCATCGAGGTCTTCGTGGGCGACGGCGCTCACCTTAATCTGTACGAGATAGAGGAGACGCATCTTCTGTGCACGCGCTACAGCAGCCTCTTCATGCAGGTGGGCCGCAACTGCAGCGTGCACCACAGCTCGCTGACGCTCTTCAACGGCCGTTCGCGCAACCGCGCGGATGTCGCCCTGTGCGGCGAACACAGCGAGGTGGTGATGAACGGCTGCGTCATTGCCGACAAGATGCAGCATACCGACTGCAACACGCTCATCGACCACCGCGTGCCCCATTGCGACAGCCGCCAGCTCTACAAATACGTGCTCGACGACAGTGCGGTGGGCGCTTTTGCCGGGCGTATCCTCGTGCGTGAGGGGGCGCAGAAGACCACTTCGCAGGAGACGAATGCCAACCTTTGTGCCACCAGGACCGCGCGGATGTACACGCAGCCGATGCTGGAGATTTATGCCGACGACGTCAGGTGCAGCCACGGCAGCACGGTAGGTCAGATGAATGAGGACGCCCTGTTCTATATGCGTCAGCGCGGCATTTCGGAGCGTGAGGCCAGGCTGCTGCTCAAATCGGCCTTCATCACCGAGGTCGTGGAGAACATCCCGCTGCATTCCCTGCGCGACAGACTCCTGGTGATGGTGGACCGCAGGCTCAAGGGCGAGCTCTCAAAGTGCGAGGGATGTAAACTTTGCGAATAGGCTTGGAAAGACTGACGATGGAGGGACTGCTTCACTACATCTGGGCCAACAGAATCTTTCCGGCGACAGAAATGCGCACCACGGACGGACGCCTGCTGGAAATTCTGGATGTGGGGCAGCACAACCGCAACCAGGGACCGGATTTCTTCAATGCCAAGATTAGCTTGGACGGCACTCTGTGGGTCGGCAACGTAGAGATTCATGTTCGGGCCGGTGATTGGTTCCGTCACGGGCACGATCGGGACGCTGCCTACGACAACACCGTGCTGCACGCGGTTCTGACAGATGACGCCCAAGCCCTGACACACGGCGGTCTGGCGCCTGCACAGTATGTGCTGACGGTGCCGGACGGTCTTCGTGCACGCTATGAGGAGTTGAGTACTGAGCAGGACTATCCCCGCTGTCACCGTCATGTGGGCGGGATGGAGCCGATGAAGATGCATGCCTGGATGGATGCACTCCTGGTGGAGCGGCTCATGGAGCGCAGCGAAAGGATGTTGGAGCGCATAAAGCATTTCAGCGGCGACTGGGAGCGTGTGGCTTTTATAGCCCTGTCACGCAGTTTCGGCTTCGGTCTCAACGGCGATGCCTTTGAGATGTGGGCCGGCAGGGTTCCGCTTCAGGCTGTAGGCCGTCATCGGGACCGCTGGGAACAGGTGGCCGCCATTTTTCTGGGACTTGCCGGTTTTCTTGAACAGCCTCACCAATGGCCCGCGCGCTCGGGGCTGTCCGATGAGGTGCTGCGACGCGAATGGCAGTTTCTCTCTGCAAAGTTCTCTCTGCCGGAAGCGATGCCCTCTTCCCTGTGGCGCCACATGCGCATAAGGCCCCGGAATTTTCCCGAGCAACGCATCATACAACTGGCCCGTCTGTATCATGAGGGCCGATGCGGTCTCCGCTCCCTTTTGGAATCGGAGAGCCTGCCGGCCGTCCTCTCCGCTTTTTGCGCGTCGGGTCTCTCCGAGGGCAGCGCCCGGCTGATGGTCATCAATGCCGTCGTCCCCCTGCTTTACGCCTACGGCATTCAGCACCAGGATGAGGCGATGAAGGAGCGTGCTTTATCATTTTTGGAGCAGCTTCCCGCGGAGGACAACTACATCCTGCGCCAATGGAAAGCCTGCGGACTGAGCGTATCCTCCGCAGCCGACTCCCAGGCGTTAATCCAACTGAAGCGTGAATACTGCGACCGCCGCCGCTGCCTGCATTGCCGCTTCGGTCATGAATACCTGTCCGTCAGGGCTTAATGTTCCCGGGGCGACTGCGCAGCAGGGCTTCGATATAGTAATAGTCGGCATACACGATACCGGCATCTATCTCGCTGCCTGCGGGGTGATGCCCCGTGGAGTGAAGCAGGAAAGCCGCATTGCGGCTGCGGCTCTGGTAGCGCTCCGTGCTGAGGTCGGCAAGCATACTGAGCGCTGCCGCGCGATAACCGCGTGAAGGGACGTAGCCGTCCAGTTCGAGCAGGGCGGAAGCGACCACGCAGGCAGCCGAAGCGTCTTTAGGCGCTCCGAGTCCGCGCGGGTCGTCCATATCCCAGAGGGGCACGCAGTCGTCGCTCGTCTCGCGAAGCCGCTTCAGGTAGATGTCGGCAACTTTGCAGGCGAAGTCGAGGAAACGCTTCTCGCGGGTGAAGCGATACACCATAGTGTAGCCGTACACGGCCCACGACTGCCCCCGGCTCCACATGGAGGCGTCGCTGTAGCCCTGATGCGTGACGCCTCGGATGAAGCGTCCCGTGAGGGTGTCATAGACGGCCACGTGATACGACGAGCCGTCGGGACGGAAATGGTGGCGCATGGTGGTGGTGGCGTGACTCACGGCGATGTCGCGCAGCCGTCGGGAACCTCCGTTGTCGGCGGCCCAGAGGAGCAGTTCGAGGTTCATCATGTTGTCCATGATGGTGTTGTGGCCGCCGTAGTCCTTCACATGGCGGGGCCACGAGAGCAGGGTGCCCACGCGCGGGTTATAGAGTCCGGCCAGCGAGTCGGCGGCTTCAAGGGCCAGTGCTTTGTAGTCCCGGCGGCCGGTGGCTTCATAGCCCTTGAGCAGCGAATTGATGACGATGAAGCCCAGGTCGTGGTCGAAGACGGGGCGGCGCACGATGGGCGTGACGGCCTCCGTATATTGCTCCGCCGCCTTGCGGACATTCTCCTCGCGGGTGTAGATATAGTCCATCCACAGGATACCCGGCCAGAATCCGCTGCACCACTCCTCTGCCTTCACCGGACGCAGATTCCAGCGCGTCTCCCCCCGAAGGATGTTGCGCGGCGCCCGGCTTGCGTCGACGGGCGAGAGTTCCCTGAGCGCCCTTCGGATTTGTGCGGCGCAGTAGTCGAGGGCTTTCCCTGCATCGAAGCCGGGCACCGCCGTCGCTTCCGCCGGCGTCACCCTCCACCAGTCGGCATCCAGCCATCCCCTGTTGCCCCTGCTGCTGCTCCGCACAGCGTAGAGCCCCGTCTTGGCGCCAATCCATTTACCCTCTTTCAGGGTGAAGGGCTCGCCGGCAGTCAGGAAGCGCACGCCGTCGGTGCTGTAGGCGAAGCGGCAAATGCCGTCCGTCACCTCCACGCGCAGCCACAGGCGCAGGTGCAGCGCAGGAGAGTAAGGTATCGTGTCGCGCGAGGAGGGCTCCAGTCGGGCGATGGCCTGCTCTTTCTCCCGCCGTCCTCTGTCGGCTCCGATGCAGGTGCGGCGCACAAGGCGGAATCCGTCCTTCACGCGGCGCACGCCCAGTGCGGCACAGTCGCGCCCCATCACGACGAGGCCGCCCTCCTGTCCGTCCTCCTTGGCCGAGAGGCGCACCAGGGTCGTTGCCGTGAAGCGCTCGGCGGGCATCTTCTGCAGCAGCAGGTTGGAGGCGTCCCAGAGGCTGCACTGCCCCTCGGCCTCCATCGTGTAGAGACGCATCGCACCGTCGGCCGTCGGCATGCCCCAGAGCGGATTCCTGTTGGCCTGCCATTGCCATTGCGGCCCCATTGTGCCGTTGAATTCGTCGCTCTCCTGCGGGTTGCACGGCGTCACGCCCTCTCGGGCGCGGGGTTTGCGGCAGGCGGCGACGGGTTCGCCGCCGCGCCCCATTACGGGCCATCCCGTCTGCCAATCGACAGGCTCGAGATACACCACGCGTCCCCGTGCGCCTCGGTCGTTGAAGTGGAGAAACCAGTCCTCGCCGTAGGGTGTGTGCACCCACGCGCCCTGATGGGGGCCGTTGATGTCCGTCTGCCCCTGCTCCAGCGTGCGGCGCCACTCATAGGGGCCATAGGGCGAGCGGCTGCGCATCGCCAGCTGCCAACCACGGGCCACGCCGCCTGCGGGGCACATTATCCAATACCAACCCTCGCGCTTGTAGAATTTGGGCCCTTCGGCGGTGTGGTTTTCCTGTCCGCCGTCGAACACGATGCGGGGATCCCCTATGGCGCGCAGGCCGTCGGCGGAGAGTTCGCGCACGGTGAGCACGGAGTTGAATCCGGCCCTCGAGGCCGCCCAGGCGTTCACCAGATAGCAGCGTCCGTCGTCATCCCAGAGCGGACAGGGGTCTATCATCCCGCGACCCTCCACCACGCAGACGGGCGTGCTCCAGGAGCCTTCTGCCTTCTCGCTGCTGACCGTCATGATGCCCCGGTCGGGGTCGCCCCAGTAGATGCGGAAGCGTCCGTTGTGGTGGCGTATGGCGGGCGCCCACACGCCCTTGCCGTGCTGCACGGAGGCGAACACTTCGCGGGGCAGCTGCTCCTGCAGCGCGTGGCCGACGATGCGCCAGTGGACCAGATCGTTGGAGTGGAGCACGGGCAGCCCCGGGATGCAGTTGAAGGAGGACGCGGTGAGGTAGTAGTCGTCGCCCACGGCGCAGGCATCGGGGTCGCTGTAGTCGGCATTGATGACGGGGTTCACGTAGGTGCCGTCGCCCCGATCGGGATTCCACACGAGGGAGCGCTCCTGTGCCTGTGCGGCAACTGCCAGAAGGGCGATGATGAGTTTCGCGAAGATACCGCCCACACCTTTCAGAGATTTTTCGTCTGTCATGCTCTGCTCTTTTGAGATTTTACCGATGCAAATATACATCATTTCGTGTTCTTCTGCAAGTATTCCCAGCGTTCCGCTCTTTATTTTTCAGATTATTTCGAATCGAAGCCTCCTGTTTCTAACTGGCGCGCAAATTTACTTCTTTCTTGTCCTCATAGATTAACCACTCAATTCGATACGATGTGCAGTATGTTCGAGGGATGTAAACTTTGCGAGTAATTTGCGTGAAAAATGCTCACGCAAAAAAACGCCCTACCACCACGAGTAAGGCGCCGACTTTTCCAGATTTTTGGAAAAAAGCAAAGAATTTTTGCAAAAAAACAAAGAATTTTTGCAAAAAAGCAAAGAATTTTTGCAAAACGTTGCCGTTATCCAGAGAAAAAAAACTATTTTTGCAGTCCGTTATAGCCATAAATCTGTATCACGACATAAAAATCATTGATTGCGAATTTCATTATTTTTCCGGAGCTGATATGAAACAAATACTGATGAAAACAAGTCTGACTTGCCTCCTGACGATGGCGGCCTTCTTGTGTGCCTCATTTGCCTATGCACAGAATCCTTCAGGAACTGCCGATGTACCTCATGCTTCCATGTATCTTCATGCGTGGAACAGACAGGCTGTGAAAGTTCCTTTCGCTGCTGCCGACCCTGGTACGCCCACCCTTATCCACTGGGGC
>CADAVI010000064.1 GCA_902791295.1 uncultured Bacteroidales bacterium
CTGTTCCATAATCTCGGGGCCGATACCGTCACCGGCCAACACTGCAATCTTGAGTTTCATATCGCTTTATTCTTCTAATAAGTTCAACATTTTGATGGTTGCCTTGATGGCCGCTTCCGTCTGATCGGCATCGAGGCCTCTGGTACGGTAGGTCTTGCCCTCATGCTGCCACGAGATGGCCGTCTGCACCAGCGCGTCCGTGCGACCGCCGGGCGGGATGGTCACCTGATAGTTGGAGAGCCAGGGAAACGTGCGTCCGAGGGCGTTGCGGTAAATGTGACGCACGGCACGCACAAAGGCGTCGTACTGACCGTCGCCCGTGGCCGACTCCTCGTATTGTTTACCGTCCACCTCCAACTTCACCACCGCCTGGGGATGCAGGCCGTAGGCCGTAGAAACCATATAGCTCACCAGCTTGATGCGCTCGTTGGCGGTGCCGTGATGCAGGACGTCGGAGATGATGAAGGGCAGGTCATCGATGGACACCTTCTCCTTCTTGTCGCCGAGTTCGTTGATGCGGCGCGTCACCTTCTTCATGTCCTCCTCCGAGAGGCTGATGCCCAGGAGGCGCAGATTCTGCTCGATGTTGGCCTTGCCCGACATTTTGCCCAAAGCATATTCCCGGGAACGTCCGAAACGCTCCGGCAGGAGGCGGTTGACGTAGAGCCCGGCCTTCTTGTCACCGTCGGCATGCACGCCGGCCGTCTGTGTAAACACGTTCTCGCCCACGATGGGCTGATTGGCCGCCAACGCCATACCGCTGTAGCTCTCCACCATGCGCGAGACGGAGTTGATGCTCTTCTCCTCCACCCTCACCCGGGCGTCGGTCATATCGTTGATGACGGCCACGACGGAGGCCAAAGAGGCGTTACCGGCGCGCTCGCCCAATCCGTTGACTGTGCAGTGCACGCCGCAACAACCTTCCTCCACAGCAGCCAGCACATTGGCCACCGCCAGGTCGTAGTCGTTGTGAGCATGGTAGTCGAAACGCAACTCGGGATAGCGCTCCACCATCGCCTTGACAAAGCGGCGCGTCTCCCGGGGAGAGAGCACACCCAGCGTGTCGGGCAACATGATGCGACAAATGTCCTCGCCCTGCAGCGCATCCACCATACCGAACACATAGTCGGCGCTGTCCTTGATGCCGTTCGACCAGTCCTCCAAATAGAGGTTGACCGCGAGGCCGGCCTCGCGCGCCATCCTTATATTACGCGCCACATCGGCGAAATGCTCTCCGGGTTCCTTGCCCAACTGCCCGCGACAGTGTTTCTCGCTGCCTTTGGTCAGCAGGTTGATGACGCGGGCGCCCGACTCGCGAATCCACTCGATGGATTTGCCGTCGTCGCAAAAGCCCAGCACCTCCACCCGCTGCAGCATTCCGGCCTCTTCGGCCCAAGTGCACACCGCCTTAACACACTCCATCTCACCGGCGGAAACGCGGGCGGAAGCCACTTCGATGCGGTCCACCTTCACCTCCTCCAGCAACTTACGGGCGATGGACAACTTCTCGGGGGCGGAAAAAGCCACTCCGGAGGTCTGTTCGCCGTCGCGCAACGTGGTGTCTAATATCTCAACGCTTCTCAAAGGCTTCTATTTTGTCGGTGTTATTGAGCAGGAAATCGATATCGTCGAAAGCGTTCTCCAAGCAATATTTCTTGTAGCTGTTGATGGGGAACTTCTCCTGATGACCCGTCTTCACGTTGGTCACTGTCTGATTGGGCACGTCCACACGCACCTTGGCCGAAGGATCGGCTTTCACGGTCTCAAAGAGCTCCTGCTGGAACTCGCGGCTGACAATCACGGGCAGCACGAAGCAGTTGAGCAGGTTGTTGCGGTGAATGTCGGCAAAGGAGCTGGAGATCACCACCCTCACGCCGTAGCCGCTGATGGCCCATGCGGCGTGCTCACGGCTGGAGCCGCTGCCCCAGTTCTGCCCGCCGATGATGATTTCGTGCACGCCCTCTCTGGGAGCCTCCGAATATTCGGGACGGTTCATCACGAAGTCGGGCACGACGTTACCCTCGGCATCGTAGCGCAAGTCGTGCATGAAAGCATCACCGAAGAATTTCGGATCACGCGTGGTGGAAGCCAGGTAACGGGCCGGGATGATGAGGTCCGTGTTGCAGTTGTCGATTTCCACAGGAATGCATGTGGACTCAATGATATTGAATTTCTGTTTGGCCATGGTGCTTCAAAGTTTACGGGGATCAGTGATTTTACCTGTGACGGCGCTGGCAGCCACGGTCAGGGGCGAAGCCAGCACGGTGCGTGCACCGGGGCCCTGACGGCCCACAAAGTTACGGTTGCTGGTAGAGATGGCCAGTTTGCCGGCGGGCACCTTGTCGGGATTCATCGCCAGACATGCCGAGCATGAAGGCAGACGCAGCTCGAAGCCGGCCTCCTCCAGAATCTTGTCGATACCCTCGTCGATGATCTGCTGACGCACCAGCCAGGAGCCGGGCACCAGCCAGGCAACGACGCCTTCGGCCTTCCTGCGGCCCTTCACCACACTGGCAAAGGCGCGGAAGTCCTCAATGCGGCCGTTGGTGCAGGCACCCAGGAACACGTAGTCGACAGGATGACCCTCCAGCTTCTCGCCGGGTTTGAACTGCATATAGTCCAACATGGAGAGGAACTGAGCCTGCTCGGCCTCGGGAATATCCTTGAGTTCGGGAATGGTGCCGTCCACTGCGATGCCGGCGCCGGGGTTGGTGCCGTAGGTGATGCGGGGCGTGATGTCCTCGGCCCTGTAGGTCACTTCTTTGTCGAACACTGCGCCCTCGTCAGAATAGAGCTTCTTCCATTCCTCGACAGCCTTGTCCCACTCGGCACCCTTGGGAGCGTATTCGCGACCTTTCAGATAGGCGAACGTTGTCTCGTCCGGAGCGATGATGCCGGCGCGGGAACCCATCTCGATGGACAGGTTGGAGAGCGTCAGACGACCCTCCATCGACATCGAGCGGATGGCGCTGCCGGCATACTCCACAGCATAGCCCGTGGCGCCGGAGGTGGTCATCCTGGCCATGATGTAAAGCGCCACATCCTTGGCTGTGGTGCCCTCGGGTAACTTGCCTTCGATGTTGATGCGCATCGTCTTGGGCTTCTGCTGCAGGATGCACTGCGAAGCCAACACCTGAGCCACCTCACTGGTGCCGATGCCCATAGCGATGGCGCCCACGGCACCGTGCGTCGAGGTGTGCGAGTCGCCGCACACGATGGTCATGCCGGGCAGCGAGAGCGCCTTCTCGGGCCCCACCACGTGGATGATGCCGTTGTCTTTGGTGCCCATGGCGAAGTGGCGGATGCCAAACTCCTCACAGTTCTTTCTGAGCGTCTCCACCTGCTTGCGCCCCACGGGGTCGTCGATGCACTCCTGCTGGTCGCTGGGGGTGTTGTGGTCGGGCATAGCCACGATACGTTCGGGGCGGAAGGGCTTGATACCCTTGTCGCGCAGGGTGTCGAAAGCCTGGGGAGAAGTCACCTCATGAGCGTAGAGGCGGTCGATGTAGAGCTGGGTGGGACCGTCCTCCACGTTCTGCACAACGTGGGCGTCCCAAATTTTATCGAAAAGTGTCTTCATTTCCTGAATTTGTTGATACAGTCAATATATGCTTCCACCGAGGCGGTGACGATGTCGGTGTTGGCGCCGAAGCCGTAATAGACGTGGCCGTTGTACTCCACCTGCATGTGCACTTTGCCCATGTCGTCGCTACCCTTGGAGATGGCCTGGATGGTGAACTCCTTCAGCGTCATCGTGCGCTTGATGATGCACTTGAGGGCCTTGATGGCGGCATCTACGGGGCCGTTGCCCGAAGCGGCGGCCTCAAACTTCTCGCCGGCGATATCCAATCCGATGGAAGCCACGCTGCGCACGCCCTTGCCGGTGGTCACCTGCAGGTAGTCAAGCTTCACGCTGTGGGTGGCGCTGCGCTCCGCGCCGGCCAACACCATGATGTCGTCATCGGTGATTTCCTTCTTCTTGTCGGCCAGGTTGAGGAAGTCCTGATATACCTTATCCAGTTTCTCGCCGTCGATGTTGATGCCATTGACCGAGAGGCGGTGCTTAAGTGCTGCGCGTCCGGAGCGGGCGGTCAGCACGATAGCATTGTCGTCGATGCCCACCATCTTGGGATCCATGATTTCGTAGGTGGAGGCATTCTTGAGCACGCCGTCCTGATGGATGCCACTGGAATGGGCAAAGGCGTTGCGGCCCACGACAGCCTTGTTGGGTTGCACGGGCATATTCATCAGACTGGACACCATACGGCTCGTGGAATAGATTTTCTGGGTGTTGATGTTCGTGTCGATGCCCAAATCGGGGTGCAGTTTGAAGGTCATCACCACCTCCTCCATCGCCGTATTGCCGGCGCGCTCGCCGATGCCGTTGATTGTGGTCTCCACCTGACGTGCGCCGTTGAGCACACCGCTCACGGTGTTGGCCGTCGCCATGCCGAGGTCATTGTGGCAGTGGGTCGAGAGGATGCTCTTGCCGGCGGCGAAAGCGTCCACGTGTTCGTAGAGATACTTTATCTTCTCGCCGTACTCATAGGGAGTGCGGAAACCTGTGGTGTCAGGGATATTGCACACAGTGGCACCGGCCTTGGTCACAGCGTCAATGACGCGGGCCAGGTACTCGTTGTCAGTGCGACCGGCATCTTCGGCATAGAACTCCACGTCCTCCACATACTTCTTGGCATACTTCACGGCGGCCACAGCCCGCTCGATAATTTCCTCCGGGGTGGAGTTGAACTTGTAGCGGATGTGGCTCTCGCTGGTGCCTATGCCGGTGTGAATACGCTTGCGCTTGGCATACTGCAGCGCTTCGGCGGCCACGTCAATGTCTTTCTCCACGGCACGTGTCAAAGCGCATACCGTGGGCCAGGTTACTGCCTTGGAAATTTCGACTACGCTGTTGAAGTCGCCCGGACTCGAAATGGGGAAGCCGGCCTCTATCACATCCACGCCGAGGGCTTCCAGCTGACGGGCCACCTGAATCTTCTCTACGGTGTTCAGCTGGCATCCGGGGACCTGTTCGCCATCACGCAGTGTGGTGTCAAAAATGAACAATCTGTCACTCATGTCGGATGTATTTTCAGTTTATATATTACACAAATTGCGCACAAAGGTACATTCTTTTCTTTTTTTAGACGGACTTGCGAAACAAATATTTCCGTTAATTGCCGATTTTGTTATATATTTGCACAGAATTTCAGCCATCGAAGAATGATAACGCGGTCACAAACACCACAATGGGCCCTTGTGCAACGCCTCGTGGAGAGCGGACAGGAGTTCGCCCTCTACTGCTACCCTGGCGACCCCTCTCCCCGCCTGGTCGTCGGAGAAACCTGTGTGCTTGACACCGCTGTCGCACTGAATACCCACAAGGCGCTGCCCTCCGGCTTTCTCTTTCACCCCTTCGCCCCCAATCAGACGTGCCCCACGCTGCTGATTTCTCCCTCAATCGTATGCCGAGGGTGGAACCTGATTGATTTCGAGACCGCATCGCTCCCCCACCGACGCGTTGCTCTCTGCCATTTAGAGCGCAAACTGCAGCGCGCAGTGCCCCACGGCAGCGACTTCCAGCGCATCTACCGCAAGTTCCGCAACCAGATAGACCGCGGCCGCGCCCACCGTCTTTTCCTCTCCCAAGCCGTCGAGGGCCGGTGGGCCGAAGACGGCGACGAGGGGCGACTCTTCCTCAAGATGACGGAACTATATCCCGATGAAATGGCGTATATTGTCTATACACGCCTCTCCGGCCGTTGGATGGGCCACACACCGCGCATGGTGCTTCGGGGCAGTTCCAAGCGCGCAGAGACGATTTCCTCTTCCGGCACTCGCCACATCACTTATGCCCCCAACCTCGGACAGATGCTCTCCGATTTCCTGCAGATACCCTCCGAGGAAGTCTCAGGCGTTCCTTCCTCAATGGCCCGCGAGTTCATCCGCCTCCATGAGGGCTACCCGCGTCTCTACTTTACGGGAATTCTCGGCCCCATGAACATATTCGATGAAACCGCCATTTTCCTCAATCTCTCCTGTCTGAAGCAGCATCCTGAAGGACGTGCCGTATTCTATGGCGGCACGATGCTTCACTGACATCTCAAAGCCCCCCCCCCTCACACCCCCATGACTCTCAAAGAAAACCAAGGCATACCCCGCAGCGTCCTCCTTCTGATGGCCATCATGTCAGGCGTGACCGTTGCCAACCTCTATTATAACCAGCCGCTGCTCGAAATGATCCGCCAGGACCTTGGCTGCAATATCATCGAGGCCAATGCCGTCACCGTTGCCACACAGATGGGCTACGTGTTAGGACTGCTCTTTATCACCCCCATGGCCGACCTCTACCCCCATCGCCGCATCGTCACTGTGAGTTTGGGCACTTCTGCCGCCGCCTGCCTGATGATGGCATCCGCCAAGAGCATCGGAGCCGTGTGGATTGCTTCGACGCTCCTGGGCGCCGGCTCTGTGGTGGCCCAGCTCTTCATCCCCATTGCCGGCCAGTATGCCCGCCCCGAGCATAAGGCACGCGACATCGGCATCGTCCTCTCCGGGCTACTGTCGGGTATACTGCTCTCACGCGTGGTGAGCGGTGTGGCAGCAGAAATTTCAGGCTGGCGCAACGTTTATGTAGGGGCCAGCATCCTGATGATTGTCAGCATCTTCGTTATGCTGACCCAGCTGCCCGAAATGCGGCGCAACTTTGTAGGAAGCTACCCTCAGCTCATCCGCTCCGTCATCGACATTTTCCTGCACCAACCGCGCATCCGGCTCAATGCCCTCAGGGCTGCGCTGTCTATGGGCTCCATGCTGGCCGTATGGGCGTGCATGGCATTTCATTTGGCAGGAGCGCCGTTTTTTGCCGGCAGTGACGCCGTGGGTATGATGGGGATGTGCGGCGCGGCCGGTGCACTCGCCGCCGGCGGCGTAGGCCGACTGCTGCCCCGTCTGGGGCTCCGCCGCTTCTGCTTCATCGGCACCACCCTGCAGATGATTGCCTGGGGCATGGCGTGGCAATGGGGTCTCACCTATCTCGGACTCGCCGTCGCCATCGTGGTGCTCGACATCGGCCTGCAGTTCATGCAGGTGGGCAATCAGAGCGCCAGCATCGCCGAACTGCCGGAAGCCAGCAATCGCATCAACACCATCTTCATGAGCACCTTCTTCGTCGGCGGCTGTCTGGGCACCTTCCTCGCCGGCCTCGGGTGGAACGCATTCGGCTGGCCGGGCGTCTGCCTGGTGGGATTTCTTATGGCTGCCGCTTCCTTTCTCCTGACCTTCGCCAAACGATAGTTTTGCGATAAAACCGACTCTTTTTACGATAAAACCAACTATGCAAACAATTTGCAAAGTCGGATTTGTATAAAATAAGCGGAATTATTCATATTTTTGCGACACAACGACAAAAAGCGCCCTCACAGCTCGCGTGTCCCTAAAGTATGGAAATATGAAAAGAACTCTTCTCCACTGTCTGCCCGCACTTCTCGCGGCAGTCCTGTGCGCAGGATTTGCCTCATGCGGCGATGACGACAAGGAATTGACGCCCTCCTACGAAACACCCGACACCTCTTCCGGCAGCGCCACGCCCACGCCGGAGCAGATGCTCCCTGGTCGCTGGGAAGGTACTGGCACCAACGACGACGGCAACACCTGCACCCTGAAACTTACCCTCAACCCCGACGGCACAGGCACGGTCTTCGCCTCATGCAGGACCAGGCTCATCGTGAAAAAAATCATCAGATACAGCTACGAAAGCAACACCGCCCTGCAGATGGACCTTGAAAAGGACGAGAGCTATCGTCCCTACATCAACAATCTCACAGCCACCTCAATGGAACTGAGCCTCTACGACGGGCCGGACGACCTCCAAACCACCTACTACCTCACCAAGACCGAAGACTATAGCGGCGGCGGTGACGACGGCAGTTCAAGTGAAGCCGACATCGAGGAGGCGCCCACCCTTGTTATCCGACACAGTGATGCAACCGGAAGATACACCTCCTCCTCGGAGACTTACTATAAAAAGATGTCGTCCACAGGAAAATATACCCTCTACCGGAACAGCAACGGCACGGGAGAGATTGGCATCGCCTCCTCCAACAGCCTCTCCACCTGGGGCGGCTACAGGGTGAGTTCCTACGACTATGTCTATCGCGACGTAAGCATAACCTCATCCACCTACTATTTCTTCAACTGATATTATCAACTAATTGTTTTATTAACATTTAAATTCTGACACTATGAACAAAATGATTTGGAGAAGCTTCCTGTGCTTCGCTCTGTGTGCTCTCACATTCTCCCTCGCCTCCTGCGGCGATGACGACAACCCCAACAACCCCGAAAACGTGACGCCCGCCAACCAAAACACCGACAACGGTTCGCAGGCCACTGCCAGCATCGTGGGCAATTGGCTTATGACCAATACCGATGAGCCTCACTTCATTTTCGTCACTGCCGACGGTGCCGGCGGCTTCATGGAGTACAGCACTTCAGAAAACAACTACCACCAGGACGGTGCATTCAGCTGGACAAGGAACGCCGACGGCAGTTACTCTTTCTCCGGTGCAGGCCTGCACGACGGCATCTATGCTATGGGCATAGAGTCCATAAGCGGTGACAATATGCGCGCATGGATTCAGTGGAAAGCCAATAAGGCGAGAGAATATGGCGACCTCAAACGGCTGACGGCTAAGGCATCCGTATTAGGCAGCAAAGGCATCGTGGGAAAATGGAACATCGTAGGCAGTAACGATTACTTCTTCTTCAACGCCGACGGCATGGGCGGTTACATGGAACACGGTTCGACGGGCTACCATCAGGACGGCAAATTCCGCTGGATGACGAATCCTCTCGGCAGTTATTCCTTCACTGGTGACAATCTGCAAGACGGTGTCTACCGAATGTACATTGAAAACACCTATGCAGACAACAAAGACAAGATGGACATTGTTGTCGAGTGGGAGGACTATAATGACGTGCACCGCTACAGCCTGACGCGCGCCGCCGAATAACGGCATTTGCATGTTGCGGTTTATAAAAACGTATAAAACAGCGGAGAGATACGGAAAAAAGACGGAAAAAATTGCCTTATCCGCAATTTTTTCCGTATCTTTCTGCCGAAAACGTATTATAAACCCTTAAAAGCAAGCACTATGAAAATGACCACCTTACGACGCATTCTCTTTGTTACAACAATGTTTACCGGCCTCACGGCCGCCGCTTCCCTGCATGCCGAAGAATTCAGCGACGACCCCAGACTCTACGGCACTTGGATTATGGAATCCATGCAATACGACGGCGAAAGCCTGCGGACGCGAAATCAGGTTGGATACACACAGATAAAGCACTATGGGAAAGACGGCACGTATGTGTGTGTGGAATTTTACAGAAAAACCTCTGACAAGGGGGAGACTTACGTGGAAGTCTATCCTCACGAATACGGAAAACCCGGTTACAAACTGAAAAACAAGATGTATATTGAGATGGGGCGTGCTCCGCTGAAAAACGCCATCGTGTTTCTTGACCAAGACACCCAACGGGGCCGCTGGGGCACACGCACCGACATTTGGAAGAGAATCGTTCTTCCAAAGGCTCTGCTCAACCATATCATCACGAGCGCCCGCATCCATCAAGAGGTGTGGTCAGGGGCGATACAGGAAAGTATGAAGAAAAACCTCTTTGAATGACCTACGTAAGACTATATATCATATCTGTTTTTACAATACTTACCGCAGCTTGCAGCGAGAAAGTTTCCACAGATGACCCACAGGGTGTTGAGGGCCTGTGGAGGTTGAGTTCCGTGTCGCACTTCAACGGTTTTCTGGAAACCTTCGACGAGCGGAATCTGCAACAGACGTTGCGCCTCTACGGAAACGACGGTATATGCTATGAGGTGAAAACGCTGGCCGACAAAAACGGCATCATGATTGCGCCGCAAGAGCGCATCACCTATACCATAAACTGTGTAGATGACAGCACCTGCAACTACACGGAAAACGGAGAGCCCTGCCCTTTCTGGCGACCGTCGGACGAAATCATCATCACGCAGAAAATCGGCTTCAAACACAAATGGATTAAGCAGGAGGCAAGCCAAGAACTCCGTCAGGCAGTGACGAAGGCCTTCGAGACAGATGCCGACGGCAACTACGCCGGGCTCCAAGTGATTTCCGCCACAGAGCAAGACTTGAAAAAGGAGAACAACTCGCTGCAATACGTGCTGACATTCAGCATGCTTATGATGGCAGGAATAGGCATATATCTGCTGTATGTGCTGCGGAAAAGGCGGCGCGCCGTGAACTTGCTGCGCCGCATCCGCAATGAGTCCAACCAAAGACCACAGCAGGTAAATGCCACCCTGAAACGGATAGAGAAAGACTTTGAGAAGTCAGACTACTACATCCGGCTGCACCGCCGCATCATGCGCGGCGAGCGTCTCAACGAGGACGACTGGCAGGAAATGGAGCAGGAGGTGAAGAAGGCCTATCCGGACTTTGTGCACAAGTTGCTCACGCTCACGGCGCTCTCTGAGGTGGAGTTTCGCACCTGCATGCTGATACGCCTCTCCGTGCCCCCTTCGGCGATGGCAGATGTGCTTCATCGCGACCTCAGCAGCGTCTCCACCATCCGCAGCCGCCTCTATCGCAAGGTCTTCGGCAAGAAGGGCAGTTCCCACGATTGGGACGAGTTTATCCTTTCGCTCTGAAGCATCGGGCATAATAATCCTGACTTAACCTTTTAAATTATCTAACCTACCTTTTTGATTTTACAACTTATATTTTCTAAAAGATAAGTTACAAAAAAAGCAGCCGCCCCTTTCGGAGCGGCTGCGTTCATATCAGTCGGAAGGAGAGGAGCCTTACTTGCTCCAGTCCTCCTGAGTCTTGCGGATGTAGCTCTGGTAGCGGCGCTGAGCGGCAGCTTTACAGCCGTCGTAGAGCTCCTGAGCCTCCTGCGGAGCAGCCTTCTTCAGAGAGAGGAAGCGAACCTCACCCTCGAGGAAGTCCTGGAACTTGTCCCACTGGGGCTCCTTGGAGTCGAGCGTGAAGGGGTTCTTG
>CADAVI010000065.1 GCA_902791295.1 uncultured Bacteroidales bacterium
AACACCGCCAACGATATAATTAAGATCAGACTTCTTTTCATGGTCTAAATTTTAATTTACAATAACTTCCATTGCCCCGTTAAGCGTACGTTCTATGCCATCGGGACCGGTGGCACGAATCTTGGTGATATAGAAACGCTTGCCTCGTGAGAGAGAGCGCATCATCGCTCTTTGTCTGTCGGTAAACGAAGCCGACTGACTTACTTCAGGCACAGCGTTACCCATGTTGTCATAGAACACTGTTTCGAATCCGTGCACCGTGAACGGGATGTTGAGGAGGCCGTCATCAATGGCTGCGCCCAACTTTTCCGTGTTCATGAGCACTTGCTTGGACAAGCGACCGCCCAGGAAATGTGTGTCACCGTTGGGGATGAAAGCCGTTGGATCGGGTAATTTCCTCACACGGAAGGTGAACTTGCCCATCTCCTGACTGCGCCCTTCGTTTTGTGCAACCACCGTGAACACCGCCTCTCCACCAACATTGGTCGGGCGTGCAATATAATGACCGTCACCCTTTGGGGTCAACTGTCCGCCGGTCATTGATACGGAAAGCTTGGATGAAGCCACACCGGGAACAGATACGCTCATCGGGTTGTCGTATCCGGCATACAGAACATTCATGATGTCGGCAGACATGGTGGCCGAAGGAGCCACAACGCTGTATTTCTGCTCGAAATTGCGCTTGACTTTCTGCCCCTCACCGTTGAGCATTTCGATATATCCGGAGAGAGTGAAATCACCCGTGGACGAACATACCGTTTCGTAAAGGCCGTTTTCGCTTTTATATTCCCTTCCGCCGATGTATATAGTCGGTTTGTTGGTGGAGTCCACAGCGGCCATGATAATCTGAGCTGAGAATCTACCGCCCTGAACGACGGTCTGGCTCTGCGGAATCACATAGGCGTTAAGCTGGTTGACACGGATATCTTTCACGTCAATATTCTGCACCAAACTGTGAAGCACCTCGCCCTCCGCATAGCGCACGTCGCTTTGCAATTTGGTAAGCAAAGTAACAGCTGCGGCCGTGGGCATATTCTCAAACATGTACTCCGGCCAATCCTTGCCCATCATACGCTCCTTGACGGGAACGTCGGTGGAAAGGTTAGAAGCGATAATTTCTCGCTTTTCCTTATCTTCCACCATACGCAGGATACGCTCACGATAGTGAATGATTGCTTCGTACAATTCCTTACCTTTTCCGGTGCCGGGAGCCAACATCACCTGTGTGGAAGCCTCCAGGTCTTCGCGGTTGCGGATGTTGTTCACGTCGCCGTCTTTACCATCGCTCTCCTTCACAATCTTTATCTTGAGATCCTCGGCAAGGTCATAGATACTGTCGCTCATCGACTGCACGAAATGCGCCTTGTCATACCATACCTTCACCTTCTGAGGATTCGCCTTCATCTGAGCCTCGAACTGATCCAAAATCGTCTTGTTCGTACGCGATGCGTTAGCCGTCGAACGGTTCAATCCCTGGCTCACCAGCGAAAAACCGTTCAGCACGTCACTCGAAACATTGAGTGCGAGCATTGCCATCAGGACCACATACATAAGATTGATCATCTTCTGGCGGGGCGATACTCTTTTCTTTTGTATAGGCATCTTTAAGAAGCTTACTGTGTCTTAGTCTTCCTTTTTATCCTCGCGTTTTGCCGATGCAGCACCCATGTTGATGGTCAGAGCGCCAATCATACGTCCGTAGACGTTGTTGAGCTCCGTTATCTGATCAGCCATGCGACGGGTCTGCTCATCAATCTGCTCGATGGTGTTGACCTGTTTGGAAATATTACGCAACTGTAATTCGTAAACCGTGGCAATGCCGGTGAGCGTGCGGTTAAGATTCTCCATTTCTTCAGAATCCGTGGACATGCGGGCTGCCTGCACCTTGACACGCTCCAATACCTCCGTCAACTCTGTCAACTCCTCTGCATAATTCTTCACAGCCTCCTCGATAACTGCCGGATCAGTGGCCTTGATGCTGTCGGGGTTGATTGTGCCGCCCTGGCCGTTCTGCAACTGCGAAAGAGCCAGTTGGGCCTGCGTTGCCGCCTGACCGGCAGCAGCCAGATTGGCAGCTGCCGCACTGAGCGAAGCGCCCTGAGCCAATTGCTCCGGATTCATCGGTGCGCCTCCTGCAACGCCACCGCCCAAGATAACTGTACCTCCTGCTGGAACACCTCCGCCAATCACCACGGGACTGCCGGACGCCACGTTCTCGGACCCCTCAACTGCAGCCTGCCCCTGTGTGCCCGAACCGCCGACAATAACCGCGCCGCCAACTCCGCCCTCAGAAGCGGGGACCTTGGTATAAGTCTTTTCGAAACCGGATATAAAGAACACGAAGACCTCCGTGCCCATACCGATGAACAGCATCAGATTGGCCCCCGGTATATGGGTCAGTTTGAACAATGTACCCAGGATGACGATGGCTGCGCCCCAACTGTAGGTGTACTGCATGAACACCTGTCCGAAGGGGGAGTCCATCCACTTTTGCATTTTAGCGATAATATTCATGGTTTTCTTCTGTATTTCTTGTTTATTTCCTCCGTACCGATGTTGCTGCGGGCAACTTGGCCTGCTTCAGCATGCCGTCGCTCACCATAGTGCGCACGCAACGGAAACCGATGTAGCAACGGGGCTGATTCTGATATTCGTATGAGCGCCAGGCCGAACGTATCATACTCTCGGGATCCTTCCATGATCCGCCGCGAACACTCTTCTTCTTTAAGCGGTAAGGGTCTTCACGTGCAGCATTATACTTCAGGTTAGGATTCATGTCACTCATAGCTTCCACTCCGGCCTCCGTATAGGTCGTACTGGTCCATTCTGCCACATTACCGGCCATATCGTACAGCCCGTTGGAATTGGCGGAGAAGATACCGCACTTGGAGGTAATCAGGCTGCCGTCTTTTGTGTAGTTGCCCTGATCGGGTTTGAAGTTGGCGTAGTAGCAACCCTTGTCGCTCTTCACCTCCTTAGCCTCCCAAGGGAAGGCATTTCCCTCCTTGCCGCGTGCGGCGAACTCCCATTCCACCTCGGAGGGCAGACGGTATCTCTGCAACTGCTGGGCATATCCTCCGAGTCCTCTCTTGAGAAACAGGGTACGCCAAGCGCAGAAAGCATTGGCCTGCTCCCAGCTGACACCCACCACAGGATAATCGTCATAGGCCGGGTTACAGAAATAGAGCTTCATATAGCGCTCGTTGTCCGCATTCTGGAAGTCATTCACCCAACACGTGGTGTCAGGATAGATGTTCACGATATAAGTATTCAGGAAATCCCACTCGCCTGAAAGGGGGCGCGTGATGGTCTGGCGCACTATCTTGCCGTCATCGTCAATCCAGGCCGTATCCTTGGAAATCATCACCGCAGCGTTGCTGACGGCATGGTCGGTGTTCAGGTCACGCTCCTCAGCATTGAGTCTGTACTTACGCTGAGCCGCAGCGGCATAGTCGTATATCTCATAGCGGAAATTCATCTGAGAAGCGTCCAGCATCTTTGTTCCGTCAACGGGGTGGTAGCGATAGACGCTTTCGATGGCGCGCATTTCGTCTTCCGTGGCTTTTCTCTCGTTGGGGATGGGCTTTTTCCAATTGAGGTGAGGCGGAATGGGCTCTCCGTACTTGTCTTCTTCAATCTTATAGGTTTCGTCACCACCGAAAGCGGGGTCAGCCAAACGTTCTCGAATGATGCTGTCTCTTACCCACTGCACGAACTGACGGTATTTGGCGTTCGACACCTCCTGGGCATCAATCCAGAATCCGTCCACGCTGATGTCGCGCCTGGGAAAGTCTGCGCCCCAAAGCGTATCATTTTCTTCCAGACCTACTTTAAGGCTGCCTTTTCGTACAGCCACCATACCATAAGGCGTGGGTTCACCGTAGCCGCTGCCGCGCACACCGGTCACTTCACCGCCATCTGCCATTGCTGCACCTTGAGAGCCAAAACAGGCTGTCAGCACCAGTGTCGCCACAGCAGTGGCCATCAGACCAAAGATTTTTTTCATTATCTTATTGTTATCTGTTATTCCGTTTCTATCTTAAAGGAAGCGTACACTCTTGTGCATATTCTTTCCTTTCTTCGATTTTTTCATGTTCATCTGGTAGCCCAGAACAATCTCATGCGTTCCGTTTTGGAGGCCTACTCCTCCGGTATACATTTCGTAACTGTACCCGATATTCACACCATGGAAGTCCATTCCGAATAGAAAACCCACAGAATTGGTCGGAGAGTAGAGCAGACCACCGTAGAGTTTGTTTTTACGCCCTTCGTAAGCCAGTCGAGCCGTGATGTCACCGCGTATGGCCTGGAAATCTGAGCGGACAATGCCGTGCGTGTCCAAGCAATAGCGTTTGTCCCGAAACCTGAGTTTGTAGCCTCCGGTGAGATAAAACATCTGTGAGATACCAATCTCATTGACTTTGTCGTCTCCGAGTTCTATGGTCGGTCCGGTCAGATGCATCGCCGAGACACCGACATACCACACATCGCTCCAAGTAAACCTGGCGCCGACTTCGCCGTCAATGGCAAATCCGGAAACCTCTGTTGTAGGGAACGCCTTATCGTTGGACTCGTCCGTATCAACACCCGTACCGTCAAACTTTTCGCTGAGAATCACCAGGCGCGCTCCGATGGAAAGCTTTGACTTTTTCTGCCATCCCAACGGTATATGCAACGCATATTGAGCGTAGATTTTCTTGTGGGAAAACAAACCGATGGCATCGTTCATGAATCCGGCACCGACGGCGTGATTGGGGCTCCAGAAAGTAAGTGGCAGATCGGCCGTCACAAGCATTGTCTTAGGTGCTCCGTCATAGCCAGTCATCTGCATACTGTAGGCTCCCTGAATGTTCAGGTAGCCGTCCACACCCGCCGCTGCGGGATTATAGTAGGATTGCAAGGCCCAGGAATTGGTAAAAACGGGATCGTATTGCGCACTCGCCGTGAGTGCGAAGAGGCCCGTCAGTGCAATCCAAATCAGCCTTTTCATCTCTCGCCATAACGCAGTGGTGCCGGACTTTATTGCCCGGCACCACCTTTTTCTTTTTTTATTTTTTAACTTTGAAGATAGCTTTTCGCATCGGCCCGTCGGAGATCATCGGCTGGTGGCCTTCCAAAGGAAAATAGATAATCATCTGCCCCGGTACGACATCCACAAAAGTAGAGGCTTTTTCATCATGGAAACAAATATCCTTTTCCGCATCGTAGCCGGCCTGGGAGAACTGTTGTCCGGGAGCATAGCCGTGACGCTCATGTCCCGACACAAGCACTTGGATGTCTATCATCTTCTGATGGGTCTCCATACGTGCTTCCTCCGGCGTTTTGCCCTGCACATCCATGATATTCACAAACACATCGTCGCCTTTGATTATGTGCTTGCCCGCCGGCAGAGCGGCCAAATCATGTCCCTTGAGGAACTCTATCACTTCGTTAAACAACGGATTGAGCGCCACATAGGCACTCAATCCGCTCAAATTGTCCAGAATCATCTTGTTGCGGTGATTAACTGTTTACATCATGCCGCCCATGCCGGGAGCTCCGCCCATAGGCATTTCAGGTTTTTCTTCCTTTTTCTCGCAGATGACACACTCGGTCGTCAGGAACATGCCAGCAATAGATGCGGCATTTTCCAGAGCCACACGCGTCACCTTAGCAGGGTCGATGATGCCGGAAGCCTTCAGGTTCTCATACTTGTCCTCACGGGCATTGTAACCGTAGTCACCCTTGCCGTTGCGCACTTCATTTACAACTACACTGCCCTCACGGCCGGCATTCTCCACAATCTGGCGCAGAGGCTCCTCAATGGCGCGACGCACGATGGCGATACCCGTCTCCTCGTCAGCATTGCAGCCTTTCACGCCGTCCAGTTTCTCCTGGGCACGGATGTAAGCCACGCCACCACCGGGAATGATGCCTTCTTCAATGGCTGCACGGGTAGCGCACAAAGCATCATCGACGCGGTCCTTCTTCTCCTTCATCTCCACTTCGCTGGGAGCACCCACGTAGAGCACTGCCACGCCGCCGGCTAACTTGGCCAGACGCTCCTGCAACTTCTCCTTGTCGTAGTCACTCTTGGTGTTGGCAATTTCACTCTTGATTTGAGCCACGCGGTCTGCTATCATCTGCTTGTCTCCCTTGCCACCGGCGATAGTCGTATTATCCTTGGTGACAATCACCTTGTCGGCCGTACCGAGCATATCCAGAGTAGCCTGCTCCAGTTTGAGACCGGTCTCCTCAGAGATGACCACGCCGCCGGTCAGGGTGGCGATATCCTGCAACATGGCCTTGCGACGGTCACCGAAGCCGGGAGCTTTCACTGCACATATCTTCAGCTGACCGCGCAGACGGTTAACCACGAGGGTGGTCAGAGCCTCAGAGTCAACGTCTTCTGCAATAACCAAAAGAGGACGGCCGCTCTGCACTGCAGGCTCCAAAATGGGCAGGAAATCCTTCAGGTTGCTGATTTTCTTGTCGTAAATAAGGATATAGGGCGATTCCATCACGCACTCCATCTTCTCTGTGTCGGTCACAAAGTAAGCGGACAGGTAGCCTCGATCGAACTGCATACCTTCCACCACGCCGATGGTGGTGTCGCGGCCCTTGGCCTCTTCGATGGTGATGACACCGTCCTTGGAGACCTTCTGCATGGCATCAGCCAGCAGTTTGCCGATTTCAGGATCGTTATTGGCACTCACGGTGGCCACCTGCTCTATCTTCTGATAGTCGCTGCCAACCTGCTCTGCCTGAGCCTTGATGTCATCTACAACCACCTTCACGGCCTTATCAATACCGCGCTTGAGATCCATAGGATTGGCGCCGGCCGTCACGTTCTTCAGACCTTCGCGCACAATAGCCTGTGCCAGGACGGTAGCCGTTGTCGTGCCGTCGCCGGCATCGTCACCCGTCTTCGAAGCCACATTCTTCACCAGTTGGGCACCGCAGTTCTGGAAAGCGTCGGCCAACTCCACTTCTTTGGCGACGGTCACACCGTCCTTAGTGATGTGGGGAGCACCGAACTTCTTTTCGATAATGACGTTGCGACCCTTGGGGCCCAGAGTCACCTTCACTGCATCAGCCAATGCATCCACGCCCTTCTTCATCTCGTCACGGGCGTCCAAACTGTATTTAATTTCTTTTGCCATGATATTCTGATTTTATTTTACCTTATATATTGATTACTTCAAAATGGCCACCACGTCGGACTGGCGCATGATGAGGTACTTCACACCCTCAAACTCCACTTCCGTGCCGCTGTATTTGCCGTAGAGCACCTGGTCTCCTACTTTCAGCACCATTTCTTCATCTTTCGTGCCGCCGCCGACGGCCACCACTTTACCCTGCAAGGGTTTCTCCTTGGCTGTGTCGGGAATGATGATACCACTGGCGGTCTTGGTTTCTGCAGGTGCAGGCTCAATCAGCACGCGGTCTGCTAAAGGTTGAATGTTCATAGTATTCTGTATTTTAGTGTTAAACGATTTCAATGGGGTATCCTGCGAAAAGTGTGCCATTTCGCCTTCTTGTGACAAATTGTCAGCCCTCGCGTCAGAACGTCACAGCAATTGCAGCGTGTAGAGATACACCACCACAGCCGGGATGGCCATCATACTGGAGTCGAAACGGTCCAACATGCCGCCGTGACCGGGCAGGATGTTACCCGAATCCTTGATGTTCAACTGCCTCTTGAACAGGCTCTCCACCAAGTCGCCCCACGTGCCGAACACAACAACCACCAGGGCAAAGCCTATCCATTCCCAAAACGTCAGCGTGGTATCCCACCGGGCTGCAACAGCAGCAATCGCGATGGCCAGGAGTCCGCCGCCGATGCTACCGACCCACGACTTATGGGGCGACACGCTCGGAAAAAGTTTATAGCTAATCTTTTTCCCGAGCACCGAACCCACGCAGTAGGCGCCTGTGTCACTGCACCAGAGCAGCACATACAACATCAGGGGGAATATCCAGCTGTAGTTCACTGTCATATCCGCCGGATTTACGGTGAAGGCCAGCGTGGAGAGCAAGCAGAAAGGCAAGGCCACGTAAATCTGTCCGAACATCGTATAGGCCCAGTTGTTCAGAGTGTGGTCGCGCTCCTGGTAGAGCTCGGAGACAATTAAATATATCAATGTCAGCACATAGGGAATAAACACTCCGGAAGTGGGTGTCAAACCGCTGGAATAGCCCCAGAAAGCACAAAACAGATAGACGGCTGCCACCACAGAGATCAAACGGTTGAGCGACACGTCGACCCTCTGGTTGATCAGCCCGGTGTATTCCCACATGCTCATGCCCGTGACCAGAGCAAAGAGTATGCCGAAAGAAATGGGGCCGTACAGGATGCTGCCCACCATCAGTGCCACAAACACCACACCCGTCAGGGTTCTCATAATCAAGTTTTTCATGGCTCTATTCCTCCGTCGTGTTATCGTTTGCCAACTCGTCGGCACGGCTTTTCCACGGACGCTCGCCGAAAATTTTCTTCACGTCGTCCGCAAAGATTACCTCACGGTCCATCAGAATCTGCGCCAGTTCACCGTGTCCTTCTCGATGCGCCAGGAGTATCTTCTTGGCGCGCTCGTATTGCTCAGCCACCATCTTGCGTGCCTCCTCGTCCATCTTCTCGGCCGTCTTCTCGCTGTAAGGCTTGGCCACCTGATATTCACCGCCCATATTATAGAAGGAGATATTGGGCAGCGATTCACCCATGCCCATATAGGCTATCATGGCATACACCTGGTGAGAAACACGCTCCAGATCGTTCATCGCACCGGACGAGATGTGACCGGTGAAGAGTTCTTCGGCCGCACGGCCGCCCAGGAGGGCACACACCTCGTCGAGCATCTGTTCGCGCGTAGTGATCTGGCGCTCTTCCGGCAGATACCAGGCAGCGCCGAGAGCGCGTCCGCGCGGCACGATGGTGACTTTGACCAAAGGATTGGCATACTCCAAATGCCAGCTCACCGTGGCATGTCCGGCCTCATGCAGGGCGATGGTGCGCTTTTCCTCTTCGGTCAACACCTTCGTCTTCTTCTCCAGTCCGCCGATGATGCGGTCCACTGCGGCCAGGAAGTCCTCCTTGCCCACCCTCTCGTGGCTGTTGCGTGCGGCTATCAAAGCCGCTTCGTTGCATACATTGGCAATGTCGGCGCCGGAAAATCCGGGCGTCTGGCGCGACAGGAAGTCCACATCGACAGTGTCGTCAATCTTCAACGGACGCATGTGCACCTGGAAGATGGCCTTACGCTCATGCACGTCGGGCAAATCCACATATATCTGACGGTCAAAGCGACCGGCTCTGAGCAGGGCTTTGTCCAGCACGTCCGCACGGTTGGTGGCAGCCAGCACGATGACACCGCTGTTGGTGCCGAAGCCGTCCATCTCCGTGAGTAACTGGTTGAGGGTGTTCTCGCGCTCGTCGTTGCCGCCCATGGCCACACTCTTGCTGCGGGCGCGACCGACGGCGTCGATCTCATCAATGAAGACGATACAGGGCGCTTTCTCCTGAGCCTGACGGAAGAGGTCGCGCACACGGGAGGCACCCACACCGACAAACATCTCAACGAAGTCACTGCCGGACATGGAGAAGAAGGGCACATCGGCCTCGCCGGCCACGGCTTTGGCCAAAAGTGTCTTACCTGTGCCCGGGGGGCCCACCAGCAAGGCACCCTTGGGAATCTTACCGCCCAGGTCGGTGTACTTTTTGGGGTTCTTGAGAAACTCCACAATTTCCTGCACCTCCATCTTGGCGCCTTCCTGTCCGGCCACATCCTTGAAGGTCACACGGTCCTTGTCGTCATCCTTATCGTTCTTCTCATGCAGCTTGGCACGGCTCCTACCCACATTGAAAATACCGAGCGGTCCGCTGGCACCGTCACCGCCTCCGGCTCTGCGCATGATGAAAATCCACAGGAAGATGAAGAAAAGTATCGGGCCGAAATTCCAGAGAAAACGCTCAACGGTGTTGTCCGAGGTGGTGTATTTCACTTCACCGCGAAAATGCCCCAAACGTTGCTGCTCATCAATGAATTCTTCCAGTTTGTCATTACTGGGATATTCCGTAACGAGCTCCGGCTGCTCCTTCATATCTTTGGGCAGAGTGCCGAAGACTTCCGTCATCTTGCCGGGCACCACCTGCATGGAAAGCCTGCCCTCATCCTTATTGGCCGTGATTCCCCGGGCATAGCCCTGTTCCACATAATATTTGAAGCGGCTATAAGACACCTGCTTGGATGCCATTGCCCCCAACATGTTACCGCTCTGGGTATACAGATAACCCAACGCAATAGCCACAATGACATATATCCACATGGGATTGAAGCCACCTTTTCTGTTCTTGTTGGGCAAGCGACGCACCGGCTTCCTGTCGGCGGTCTGCTGATCGTTTTTTTCTTCTTTCTTATACATTTCGGGCGCAAAGATACGCATTTTTTGCCAAAAAAGTCGTTTTTTTTTATTTTTTTAGGAAAAAGCTTTTGTCGTTTCACAAAAACGCATTACCTTTGCACCGCTTTTGAAGAGAAAGTGTTCTCCGAGCAAGTCAAGTTTGGGCTATGGTGTAATGGTAACACTGCAGATTCTGGTCCTGCCTTT
>CADAVI010000066.1 GCA_902791295.1 uncultured Bacteroidales bacterium
GATGCCGCCCACACCCTGGATGCACTCCACGATGCAGCAGCAGACGTCGCCCTTGCGGAGCTCCTTCTCCCAGGCCTCCAGGTCGTTCATGGGGAGATAAGTGACGTGATCGTTGTCGTTGATGGGGGCGATAATCTTGGGGTTGTTGGTGACTTCGACGGCCAGGCTCGTGCGCCCGTGGAAGGCTTTTTCGAAGGAAAGTACACGGGTGCGCCCGGTGTGGAACGAAGCCAGCTTCATGGCGTTCTCGTTGGCCTCGGCGCCGGAGTTGATGAGGAAGAGGGAATAGTCCTCATAACCGCAGGCCTTGCCCAGACGGTGGGCCAGCTCCACCTGCAGCTTGTTAATCACCGAATTGGAGTAGAAGGCCAGCTTGTCCTGCTGCTCCTGCATCATCTTCACGTAGTGGGGATGGCAGTGGCCGATAGAGATTACGGCATGACCGCCGTAGAGGTCGAGATACTCCTGCCCCTTGTCGTCCCACACGTGGCACCCCTTGCCCTTGACGATGTTGACGGGCTGGAGGGGATATACGTCAAACAGTTCCATAATGTCTTTTCCTTTCTTTTATGTCAGAAGGCGGATGCCTTCAGGTTGAGTCCGGCCCGCTCGTCGAGGCCGAACATGAGGTTCATGTTCTGTACTGCCTGTCCCACGGCACCCTTGAGCAGGTTGTCGATGATACTGGTGACGACAACTTTCCTGCCGAACACCTCTGCATGGACGAGCGCCTTGTTGGTGTTGACCACCTGTTTCAGGTCGAGCGGCTTCTCGCTGTAGTGCGTGAAGGCGGCAGACGAATAGAAATCCTTATACATCTCCACAACCTTTTCCGCAGGGAGCGGAGCATCGAGAGTGATTACCTCCGTGCAGAAGATGCCGCGGGAGAAGTCGCCCCGATAGGGTATGAAGTCCACTGTGATGCCGTCTGTCCCGAATCCCTCGTTGAGCGTGTCTGCGACGCGGGGTGAGGCAGAAGGACGGAGTTCGTTGAGCGACTGGCATATCTCGTGCAGGTGTTGGTGTGTGAACAACTTATACACCGAGAAGTTGTCGGTACGCCAGGAGAAATGTGTCGTTGCGGCCGGTTTCTGACCGGCGCCGGTGCTGCCAGTGACGGCATTCACGGAGATGTCGTGAGTGAGCAGACCGGCTTTGGCCATAGGAAGCAGGCCGAGCTGGATGCAGGTGGCGAAGCATCCGGGATTGGCCAGATGCTGACATCCTGCTATCTGTTCCCTGTGTATCTCGGGCAGGCCATAGACGTAGTCGTGACTGCCCTTGATGCGGAAGTCCTGCGCCAGGTCGATGATTTTCACCGAAGCGGGAATCTCGTGCTCCTTGAGGAAGGCTTCGCTCTTGCCGTGACCGAAGCAGAAGAAGACCACATCCACCTTGTCAAACGGCATCTCCGAGGTGAACTCCAACTCCGTCTCGCCCAGCAGCCCCTCGTGCACGTCATACACCTTGTTGCCGGCGTTCGACTCGCTGTTGGCAAACACGATGTTCACCTCAGGATGGTTGATAAGCACGCGGATGAGCTCGCCGCCCGTATAACCCGCAGCGCCCAGGATGCCTACTCTCACTTTCTTCATATTACTGTCTTTCATCGGGATGGGCCAGATAATAGGCTCTCAGAGCCGTAGAAGTCACCTTGATGAAGCCCTTGGCGTCTTCCGACGACCACGCCTTCGCTGTCTCGCCATACTCGCCGAGCTTGTTCTTCACGAGATCGTTGGGAGAGTCCACGCCGACGGTCTGGAAGGAGTAAGGACGCAGTTCGAGC
This sequence comes from uncultured Bacteroidales bacterium, assembly GCA_902791295.1. Taxonomy (GTDB): domain Bacteria; phylum Bacteroidota; class Bacteroidia; order Bacteroidales; family Bacteroidaceae; genus Physcousia. Next base: position 1,787 of record CADAVI010000066.1, read on the forward strand.
GTTACCACACCTGTCACGTTGCGCTGTGAAGAGGTGAGCATAGCCTCGATGTCGGGCATCACGGGCTCCAGATACTGACTCTCGTGGAGGAACATACCGTACCAGTTGCTCACCTGGTCCTTCCAATACTGCTGCCACTTGGACAGCGTATATTTCTCAAGGAAACGGTGAGCGCCGATGATGAGCATGGGGGCAGCAGCCTCGAAGCCCACACGGCCCTTGATGCCGATGATGGTGTCGCCCACATGACAGTCGCGGCCGATGGCGTATGACGCGCCGATCTCTTCCACTGCCTGAATGGCCTTGATCTTATCCTCGTATTTCTTTCCGTTCACGCTGCAGAGCTCGCCCTTGTCGAATCCGAGACTGAGTATTTCAGAACCGGTCTTTGTGGGGTGTTTCAGATATGCTGATTCGGGCAGACCCTGGGTGGAGTCGAGAATCTCGCCGCCGCAGATGCTGGTGCCCCAGATGCCCACGTTGTAGGAGTACTTCAGTTTGGTGAAGTCTGCCGAGAATCCGTTCCTGTTCAGATAGTCAATCTCTTCCTGACGGCTCAGGTTGCCGTCGCGCGTCAGCGTGATAATCTCCACGCCCGGAGCCATCACGAGGAAGGTCATGTCGAAGCGAATCTGGTCGTTGCCGGCACCGGTGCTGCCGTGAGCGATGGCGCTGGCGCCAATCTCCTTGGCGTAGCGCGCAATGGCGATGGCCTGGAAGATACGCTCGGAGGACACGGAGATGGGATAGCAGTTGTTGCGCAGCACGTTGCCATAGACCATATACTTGAGCGACTTCTCATAGTATTCGTGCGTCACGTCGAGGGTCACGTATTTCGTGGCGCCCAGCTTGTAGGCGTTCTCCTCGTTGGTCTTGAGCTGCTCGGGGGAGAAGCCGCCCGTGTTGGCACAGGCTGCATACACCTCATAACCCTTTTCCTTGGCCAGATACATCACCGTGTAGCTGGTGTCCAAACCGCCGCTGAAGGCGACTACCACTTTTTTCTTTTCCATAATCGTATGTCTTGTTTGTTTTTTCTTTTCTTTATCCAATCAGCGCTCGTTGCGCGCGGCGGCCTCCTTGGCCATCTTCACCACATCCTCGGGCAGCTCCACGGGAAGCGGCTCGCCCTCATGCTCTGCGGGGTCGTAGAGCATGCCGGTGCAGACGCAGTATTTCCGGCCGCTGCGGGCCAGGATGTCGCAGTTGATGCAATGGGGGTCTTCCGGCGTGCCGCAGCCCTTCCAGTAGGCGTCGTCGTCGGTCAGTTCGGAGAAGGCCACGGGCACGTAGCCCAACGCCGTGTTGATGCGCATCACGGCCGTCTGGCTCGTCAGGCCGAACAGCTTGGCGTGGGGCCAGCGCAGGCGCGACAGCGTGAAGGCCATCATCTTGATGCGCGTGGCCAGATGGTGGCGGCGGAACTTCTCCTTGACAATCAGGCCCGAGTTGGCCACATAGTGTTTGTTGCCCCACGACTCGATGTAGCAGAATCCGGCGAACTCCTCTTCGGGGCCGGCGAGGGCGATGACCGCCTTGCGCTCCTTCATTTTGGTGGCCAGATACTCGTGGGTGCGCGAAGCGATGCCGCTGCCGCGCTTCTTGGCCGAATCGGTGATGGTGGCGAGAATCTCGTCCACGTATTTCTCGTGAGAGGCATCGGCCACTACCACCTTGATGCCGTCGTCGTAGTCAAACTTCAGTTTCTCTTTCATTTTCGCTCTTGTGTCTTTGCGTCTTATCTCTTATTATGCCAATTTGACATTTTTAATTTATAATTATGCATTGTGCATTATGCATTGGCCTTAAGGTTGGGCACCGCCTCCTTCAGCACGGCAAACACCTTGTCCTCGCTGGCATCGCGGGCCATCACCACCAGCACGGTGTCGTCGCCGGCAACGGTGCCGAGGATGTGGCGGCTGCGCAACTCGTCGATGTCGTAGGCCACGAGCGAAGCGTGTCCGGGCGGCGTGTGAATCACGGCCATCGGTGCAGAGAACTGCACGTACCACTTCGCCGCGTTGATTTCCTCCTTCGTGGGCGGCGTCACAAACTGACCCTCGCGCGGCATCACGTAGAACTGACGGCCGTCCTTCGTGCGCACCTTCGAGATGCGCAGCTGCTTGAGGTCGCGGCTCAGCATCGTCTGCGTGCAGGCGAAGCCCTGCCCCGCCAGCAGTTCCACGATTTGCTCCTGGCGCTGCATACCGCCTGTGGCCACCAGATTGCGTATCGCCTGAAGACGTGCTTTTTTGTCGTTCGTCATTGCATATTCCTGAATATTCGGGCGCAAATTTACGAAAAAATGCGCTCACATCGCCCCGTTTTTTCTAAAAATATGCTTTCCCCGGCCAAGATTGTTGCATAATGCACCACAAAAGTGCTAAACATGCATCTTTCAGGCTTTCTTTTCGTACTCATCCAGCGCCCGCCGCATGCCCTCGCGCCCGATGGCGGAGAGGTCGTCCACGCGGTCGAACTCGAAAGCCCCCGCGATGTTCGTCGGGATGTCCACCAGGACGTCGGGCCTGTAGAGCTGCGCCGTGAGCGCTGCCGTCTGCTGCTGCATCATGAGCAGCGTGCGCCGCATCATGGTGAGATAGTTGAGGCCGGCGTCGCTCTCTTCGGGCAGCAGGGTGCCGGTGACGTTGACGGCAACGATGATTTCGCCCGGCATCGTGAGCGCCGTCTTCAGCGGCAGAGGGTCGAGCACGGCGCCGTCCACCAGTATCGTCCCGCCGGTGGGCACAGGGCTGAAGATGCCCGGGATGGAGATGGAGGCGCGGATGGCCCGGTAGAGACTGCCTTCGGAGAACACCACTTCGCGGCCGTTCTCCCAATCGGTCGCCACCGCCCTGTAGGCAAGCGGGAGCGACTCGATGGGCTCGTCGGGCACGATTTCCTTGAGCGACTCGATGACCCTCTCGCCTTTGACCAGATGGCTGGCGCTCAGCGTGAGGTCGAGCAGCGAGAAGATTTTGCGGCGGTTCACCGTATGCATCCACTCTTCAAACTCTTTCAGGCGTCCGGCAGCATACATGCCGCCCACGAGGGCACCCATCGAGCACCCCACGACGCTGCGTATGCGATAGCCCCTGCGCTCCAGTTCTCCGATGGCCCCGATGTGGGCCAATCCCCGCGCGGCGCCGCTCGAAAGCACCAGACAAACCTCTTTCATATCTCTCTCTGCCGACAAGTTCGCCGCAAAGGTACGAAAAAAAGTTGAGAATATCAAATGTAAATCACGGATTTTTTTCGACCACGGATTACACGGATTTACACGGATATTTAATGGTCAATGGTCTAACGGTTTTCTTTCAGAATCTGCTACCGAGTTTTTTACGCTCTAGTTAGAGAAAATTTGCGCGCCAGTTAGAAAACCGATTTTGAAACCTCTGACGACAGTCTGAGAAGCCTCTGAGAAGCCTCAACGGACATTAAGGACATCGCGGACAAGCATTAATTGTGTCCGTTCATTTATGAATTGTGCATTGATTACGGCTATGTCGAAAAAATATTTACAAAGCAGTTGAGACAGAAACGACCCCTCAAAAACCTGGCCCGACTCAAACGATGAAATGGCTCGACCCAAACGATCGATTGAGCCGGCTCACGCGATTTTGGGAGCTGATTCGAATAGGGCTCAAGACTACGCTTTTTTCCGGACAACTTTCAAAAAAATTACGCCCTAACTAGAGAAAATTTACGCGCCAGTTAGAAAACCGGTTTTCTCCGGTTGGGAGCCCCTTGGAATTGTTGTAGCAAAAAGTCAAAGATCGCTTGTCGTTCTTCACTCTTCACTCTTCGTCCTGCACTCAGAGCGTCAGTTCGGAATCGACGCTGCAAAGATACGACAGCGACATTGCGGTTTTCGAATAAATGACCAACTTTTTCAAAATTTTTTTTGAGGGTGGTCATTTGGTCATTTGGTCATTTGTCAAAATCAAAAACAGATGCTGTCAAAACCGCCACTATAATATAAATATTAATTTATATATAGTGAGCAAATAACCGCATTCCCGAATCGAAAATGACCAAATGACAAATGACCAAATGACCGCAAGTCAATTGGCACAAATCACTGGTTATCAGCACTAAGAGCTTTGTCACGCACGGTCATTATATCATTACTGACTATACCTTTTTGTCCCCAAGCAGACATAATCCGGGCAAAATCGCCCCAAATTCTCCGCCGTTTTACCCTCTATCTTGGCTCAAAAAAGCCTCTTTTCTCCCCCACTTTCGCTTCAAAACTCGCCAAAACCGCCTTAAAACACGACGAAAATCACCAAAATCTAAGCCTCTAAGAACAGTCTGACGACAGTTTAAGAAGCCTCAGAATATTTTTTCGACAAAATGTTTGGTCGGTTTAAATAAAAACTCTATCTTTGCGTCACCAGAACTCGCCAAGAATCTCAACAATAATCAAATGTGCGGGTCGTTTTTTATCTGATGAGCAACAAGCACTTCAATACCTACAAGGAGGGGCTGGACCTGGAGTTCCTGCGAGAGTACTGCATGGAGCATGGGGAGCGGCGAACGTTCCTACGGGGCGAGACGCTGGAGGAGGCGGGCGAGCCGGCGCAGTGGGTGGCCTACGTGGAACGGGGATGTTTCAGGTATATGGTGCACAACGAAGAGGAGGGCAAGGACTACTGCACGGGTTTCGCCTTCGAGGGCGAGTTCGTGGGCGATTACCCAAACTGTCTTTCAAGCAAGACGTCGGAGGTGACTATTGTGGCAGGAACCTCTTGTAAGGTCTTTCTATTAGCTGGAGAAGAATTACGTGAACTGTTAGATTCCGATGGTATGAGAGACCTCAAACAGGCCATATCCGACCATCTCTTTTCTCAGGTATATACACAATACCTTGATACTTATCGTATGACTACCAGGGAGCGGTATAAGTGTTTACTCCTTCGTTGCCCTGAAATAGTGCAAAGTATCAATCTAAAAGACATAGCCTCCTATCTGAGAGTATCCCCTACAACTATCAGTAACATCCGTAGAGAAATAACTTTTGGTCTGTAGATTCTCAAAACGTTTTGAGAATTTGCAGGAATAATAGTATTTTTATTTTTTAATGTGCATCGTGTTAATGGACAACTATTAACTTTGCACACAAAAACGCAATATGAATATTGTTATCATCGGAGCCACCTCTGGTATTGGTAAAGCTCTTTTCGAGAAATATGCAAAAGAGGATAATAGAATAGGCATCATAGGCAGACGTGCACATTTGCTTGACGAATTGCATCAGAATTATCCGTCCAAGGCCATTCCCGCTAAGGCAGACATTACCAACTTAGAAGAGATAGGAGAAGCCATCAATACGCTTCACAAAGAACTGGAGCACATAGATATTGCTATCGTGTGTGCAGGTACTGGTGAGATTAATGCCACTCTTGACTATGCCGTGGAGTGTCCAACAATTGATACTAATGTTGTAGGTTGGACGTTTGCCATTGATATGTTCTACCATATCTTTGAGCAACAAGGTCACGGCCATCTTGTTGCAATCACTTCGGCTGGCGGACTGCGAGGTGAACCAATGGCACCAGCATATAGTGCAACAAAAGCCTACCAAATCAACTATATGGAAGCCCTGTGTAAGAAGGTTTACAAGAGTGGAATACAAATTGCTGTTACAGATATTCGTCCTGGTCTTGTTGATACAGCTATGGCAAAAGGAGAAGGATTGTTTTGGGTAATGCCAGTAGAAAAGGTTGCCAGCCAAATCATTGCAGCCATTTGTAAGAAGAAATCCAAAGCCTACGTTACCGAGCGTTGGCATATTTTAGCGATAATAAATAAAATCCTTCCATACTGTTTATATAAAAGAATGTAACCTCCTAGTATCGAAATAAAATTGCCTTTTGAAAGCAGTTTAGTTTACTTCGCTTTATATATAAAGAGGGATAAACTGTCTTGCCCTGAAAAACGTTGAATCGATTTTTCTCATTTTCTCATCATCATTTTTTGAGTTTTTCAAAAGATAACTTAGAAAAAAATCCGGGGCCCCTCGCAATGAGAGGCCCCGAAGCTGTATTAGCCGGCCTACTGCAACTTAAAAACAAAGGGCAGCGTGAAGTGACAGCGAACGGGGTCGCCCTTTATTTTGCCGGGCGTCCAGTTGTTAATGAGCTTGGACACACGCAGGGCTTCTGCATCCAGCTGCGGAGACACACTCTTGACCACCTTGCGGGCAGACACTTTGCCGTCCTTCTCTATGACATACTGTATCACCACACGGCCCTCGATGCCGGAGTTGATGGCCTCCTTGGGATACACCATGTTGTTGCATATAAACTTCATCAGCGCATCATTACCGCCCTTGTAGGTCGGCATCTCGTCCACCTTGTCGTGGATGGTGTCGTCGGCAGCAGCGCTACCAAGAGAAATCATTGCTGCGGCGAACAAACACATGGCATAGCGCCAGAAGTTATTTATAGAACAAGTTTTCATGGCTGTATTTTTTGAAAGTTGAACAATGTTTTGGAGATAAAATCCGAGAACGCCCCTCCCGACAAAACGGGAGGAGCTAAGAGATTCTTTTAATTAACCTTATTATTTCATGAGATATTGCTTCATCATGCTCTGAATCTCTTTTGTATCAGATTTCGTGGTGCGGCAGTAGTTAAGAATGTAGTCAAGGAGAGGCTTGGGCAATTCAATACGCTTCCACACATCATGACGGTTCATCCATACACCTTTCGTTGTGTTCTTATCCACCCATGTGATACCATCCTTAATGGGCTCACGACCCATCTCCGAGTATTGTCCGTTCCGATACCAAAAAGCAGGCTTGCCCCACTCATGAGGAGCAATAGTTATCTTTTTGCTTCCATCGTCACTGTTAATGGTAAAGAACTGCACGCAGGCATACTCGCCGTCCCGGCCGTAATACTTAATCTGGGTGTAGCCGTTGGAGCGGCACTGGATCAGTTTCTCTCCTTCATACTGCATGCTCTCCAGCACCCAGGTGCCGTAGAGGTCGGGATTGTCGCTGAACTCCTCCGCGCTGCACGGAGCGGAGACGGCGAAGGCCAGAGCGGCCAGCAGGGCGGTGAGAGCACTCTTGAACGTGAACTTTTTCATAGCATTTCTTTTTTAAAAATGATTAAACACTTGCGGTGCGACGCGTCTCTGCACACTTTGTCTTGAATTCGCCGGCAAAGGTAAGGCGTTTTTCAGACAGATGCAAACATTTCGTTTCGCAAATGTTTCGCAAATGCAATGCGGCTCTTCGCCATCGTTTCGCAGGCATTTCGCAGCGTTTCGCACGCCGGCGCAACGCACTCACAATGAGAGGACAAACTCGTCCCACTGGCGCGGGCTGCCCTTCGTGCCGAACACCTTGGCGTAGAGGCGGCTGCGGATGCTGCTGATGCTGCTGGCCTCACGGCAGAGCGCGCGGGTCATGTCGGAGGGCGAGAGTTTCAGCCGGATAAGCAGGCAGGTGCGCCACTCCACCTCGGAGAGGCGGACGAGCTCCGAAAGGCGCCGCACGAAGTCGGGCCAGACCGCACGAATCTGCCGCTCCATCTCCCGCCAGTCGTCGTCGGAGAGCACCCCGCCCTCGCGCAGGCGGCGGCGCAGGTCGGTGTAGTAGGCGGAACGCATGAATTCGTCGGCCACACGCTGCATGGCGTTGCTGACGATGGCCGGGCGCAACTGCCGCTCCTCGCTGATGGCGCGCAACTGCCGCTCGATGCGGCGCTTGCGCTGCAGAGTGCGGCGGGCATACATCACGGCGAACGACAGCAGTCCAAGAGCCAGCAGCAGCACGTAGGTCAGAAGGTGGTTTTCCCGCTGGAGCCGGCGCTCGGCCACGGAGATGACGAGTTGGCGCTCGCCGTCGGCGCCGTAGGTGAGCAGCGTCCGGCGCAGTTCATCGCTCAGGGGGTAGCGCCTCCAGGTGTAGCGCGAACCGAAACTCTGGATGACGAGCGCCGAATCGCCGAGGCGCTCCAGGGGATGCGGTTCCTCCCCCTCATAATAGGCCAGCGTGCTGTCCGGCGTGAATAGCAGCGTGAAGTACTGACGGCTGTGGGGCACGATTACGGTGCCGCTGGAGTCGCATCGCATGTCGTATTCATAGAAGACGCTGTCGCCCTCATAGAGACGCATGCGCCACGCCTCATGCTCCAGGTCCGCCAAATAGGTTCCCCCGCCGGGATACTGCCGCTGCTCCAGACGCCACGCACCGCTGAGGTCGGTCGGGGCTTTGGCGCCGTTGTCCGTCTCACCGCTGCGCCCACAGCCGCAAAGCAGCAGGAAG
>CADAVI010000067.1 GCA_902791295.1 uncultured Bacteroidales bacterium
ACGACAAGCGATCTTTGACTTTTTGCTACAACAATTCCACGGGGCCTCTAACTGGAGAAAATCGGTTTTCTAACTGGCGCGCAAATTTTCTCTAACTGGAGCGTAAAAGTTCACCAAAATTTCGAATCTTTGTCCCCGGTTTATAAAAAACAGCAAAAAAACGACGTTACCATGAGCGATGAGTGGTGGATGTGGATAGGCAGCTTCGCCGCCCCTTCTACGTGCTGAGCGCCGTGCTGCTGGCACGCGCCACACAGTCGCTGGCCTGAGAAGCGCAGCGACTAAGATTCAGAATCCAAGATTCAATGTTTCCTGAACGCGCTGCGGAAGCCGCGAACCAGCTTCAGACCGAACATCACGCCCTCGAAAATCATCGTGCCCTTGGACACCAGCTGCGAGAACTGCTCGATGCGGTTCTTCGCCTTGGGCAGGGGAGCGATGGCGGCATTGAAGCTCTCGTTAAGTTGCTGCTGACTGCGGGCGGCCTCTTCGTGCACCTTGGTCTTGTCCAAGCCGGTGACGCCGAAGACATCCTCGGTGATGGAAGACATCGGCTGCTTGATCCACTTCTCACGCTTCATCCACACCAGAATGAACACCGCCAGAAAGAGGGCGAAGAGAATCAGGAAACCCAGTGAAGGACTGCCTGTGAGCTCGCCCAACCAGTGAGCGGCGGCAAAAGCCAGCAGAAGCAACACCGTGCTGCCCAGCATGATGAGCACAATAGCAGCAATGACGGCGGAGAGGACCCGCGAAAGGCCCTCCGCCGTCGTCACGGCAATGCTGCGTTTCTGCAACTCAAAATACTGCTTGAGCTGCTCGAAAAAATCCTGTGTTTCGTTCACCTTATTCGGCTTCAGGTTCCAACTCCTCGGCGATGTCCTTCACCAATTCGTCCATCTCCTTGCGGCCCAGACGGATGCCGCGCTTCTTCAGAGCCTCGGCAATCTTTTCACGGGTCTCGGAGCCCTTTTCGGGGGCCATCAGAATACCGCAGGCAGCGCCAACGGCTGCACCGGTGACAAATGCGAGAAGAAAATTCAGTGCTTTCATCGTTCTTCAATATTAATGGTTAATACAAGATTGGTTCAATGCTTAAAATTCGCTTAATTCATGTGCAAATATAGAGTTTTTTTCTTAATGTATCCTAATATCGGGCAAAAAAATGCACAAGAATGCGCTTTTTTTCGTACCTTTGCAGGAGAAATCGCAAAAAAAAGTCAAAACAACCCTCAATAAACGCAAAAAAGCAATGAACAAGAAAGTGATGATGGGCGCAGCCCTCGCAACCGTGTTTGCCATGACCAGCTGTAAGAGCAGCGAGAGTGCTTACAAGAAGGCCTACGAGAAGGCTAAAGCCCAGCAGACCGAGCAGCCCGCAGCTACTCAGGTGACCCCCGTGCAGACCACGCAGAACGTGAGTGTGACGCCTGTGGACAATACCGACTACAGCAACGTGGCCGTGCGCACGGAGAACGTCACCGTAGTGACCGGCAACCCCCTGAAGAGCTACAGCGTGGTGATCGGCGCCTACAGCATCAAGGCCAACGCCGACCGCACCTGCGACTTCATCGCCGGCAAGGGTTACCAGCCCCAAATCGTGATGAACCAGGAGAGAGGTCTCTACAGAGTGGTGGCTTTCACCAGCGACAGCAAGGCTGAAGCCGCACGCACCCGCGACGTTGTGAAGAATCTGCGCAGCGACTTCGCTGAGGCCTGGCTGCTCTACCAGAAGTAATTGGGACGCATACTGGCCATCGACTACGGCAAGAAGCGCACCGGGCTGGCCGTCAGCGACCCGTTGAAAATCATCGCCGGGGCTCTTGACACCGTAGATACAGCCCGACTGATGGACTGGCTCAAAGACTACCTCAGGCGGGAAGACGTGGAGCAGTTCGTGGTGGGACTGCCGAAACAAACCAACGGTCTGGACAGCGAGAATCTGCCTCGCGTCCGGACCTTTGTCGAACAGTTGGAGCAGGCCTTCCCCGACGTTCCGGTCGTCTGGTGGGACGAGCGATACACCTCGGTGATGGCCCATCAGACGATGATAGAGAGCGGCATCTCGCGTAAAGCCCGTCGGGACAAGGCATTGGTGGACCGCATTGCCGCCACCATCATCTTACAAAGTTATATGGAAAGCAAGGGATGATACTTCCAATCTACACTTACGGACAAGGCGTGCTGCGCCGCGAATGCGATGAAATAGAGCCCGGACACCCCGGGCTTGAGCAGCTTATCAGCGACATGTGGGAGACGCTGGAGAGGAGTGAGGGCATCGGGCTGGCAGCGCCCCAAGTGGGTCAGGCCCTGCGTCTGGCCGTCATCGACCTCAGACCTTTGGCCGACGACTACCCCGAATACACCGACTTCAGGCAGGTGTATATCAACCCCTACATCGAGGAGTATGACGAGACGGAGAAGGACACCTCCGACGAGGGCTGCCTGTCGCTGCCCGGACTCCACGAGAAGGTGACGCGACCCACACGCATCCGCGTGAGTTGGCAGGACGAGAATTTCGCCGAGCACGAGGAGTGGGTGACGGGCTATCTGGCCCGGGTGATGCAGCACGAGTTCGACCACCTCGACGGCGTGCTCTACACCGACCGCGTGAAGGGATTGCGCCGCCAGTTGCTCATGCCCAAGCTGCAGGGTCTGCAGAAGGGCAAGTTCTCCTGCAACTACAAAGTCAAAGCCCCCCACAAGTGAAGCGCCTCGGGCTCATAGTGCTGTTGATTGTGACTATGGCCTCCGCCCTGAGGGCACAAATCAACACGGACCGCGTCATACAGATGGGGCGGACCGCCATCTACTATGAAGACTACGTGTTGGCCATACAGCGCTTCAACCTTGTCATCGGGATGAAGAACTGGCTGCCCGAGCCCTATTTCTATCGCGGGCTGGCTAAATTCTATCTGGAGGACTACAAGGGTGCTGAGATGGACTGCTCACAGGCCATCGAGCGCAACGCCTACAAATTCGACTACTACTATCTGCGCGCCCTCTGCCGCTGCAACCAGGAGCGCTTCGACGACGCCATCCTCGACTACCGCGCCGCCATCCGGCAGAACAGGGTGGACCGCAACTGCTGGTACAACCTGGCCGCCTCGCTGCTCAACACGAAGCGCTACGACGAAGCCGACGCCACGCTCGACACGATGCTGACACTCTGGCCCCGCGACCCGCAGCAGATGTCGATGAAGGCTCAGGTGTATCTGTGCAAGGAGGACACCGCGAAGGCCGAAGAGTGGACCGACAAAGCCTTGGAGCAGGACGAATACAACGGCGTGGCTCTCAGTCTGAAGGCCTCCATACTGCTCCATCGTGACAGCAGCAGTCTGGCCGAGCAGGTGTTCACCAAGGCACTGGTGCAACGACCCCGCGAGAGCAACCTCTACAGCGGACGCGCCATCGCCCGCTACAACCAGAACAATCTGCGCGGCGCTATGGCCGACTACGATCAGGCCATCGAACTGGACTCGCTGAGCTACGCCTCACACTACAACCGCGGCCTGTTGCGCGCCCAGGTGGGTGAAGACAACAAGGCGGTGGAGGACTTCAACTTCGTGCTGCGCCTCGATCCGACCGACATCATCGCCCTCTACAACCGCTCTCTGCTCTTGGACAACGTGGGCGACTATCAGGGCGCCATACGCGATCTCTCGGCCGTCATTAAAGAATACCCGCAATTCTGGGCCGGATATATGCAACGCGCCGCCATCAAACGCAAAATCGGTGATGTGGCAGGTGCGGAGAGGGACGAATTCAAGGTGCTGAAGGCCCGCATGGACGCCTCGCAGGGCAAACTCAAACGCGACACCACACGCCATACAGTCAGGAAAGACCAGCGTCAGCTGGAGGACCACGCCCGCCTGATTTCGGAGGAGGAAGCCCCGCAATACGCCGACCTGGCGCGCGGCAAGGTGCAGAACCGCCACACGGAGCTCACGCTCGTGAAGCGCCCAAAGACCAACACACCCACCGAGGCCGATATGCTCTTCGATCAGGGCGAACACTACTACATCCTGGGCGACTATGACACCGCTATCGACTCCTACACCGAAGCCCTCAAGATGGACGACCGCCACCGTGAGTCGTACTACAACAGGGGCATCATCTACCTGGTGCAGAACCGCGTGGAGGAGGGACTGGCCGATCTCTCGAAGGCCGGAGAACTGGGACTCTATCAGGCCTACAACCTCATCAAGCGTTACTCGCAGAAGAAAAACTGAGAGTAGGGGAGAGAAGGCTCTGAAAAAGAAAGGGGAGAAAAAAGAAAAGAGCCGCGCGGATGATGTGATGAAACTCCGACTAGATAGGATTTGAGGGTTTGCTCTCTTTGTAATCCGCTGCGCTCCGAAAAGTGGCGGCACGCCATTGAAAAGCAAAACTGGTCTCGTTTCAGTGATATATTTGATGAGAATCCCGATCGAACCCGCGCGGCTCATTTGCAAAGGTATGGAAAAAGACGCGGGATTGCAAGAGAAAAAGAGGGATTTTTTGTTTTGCGGTGAGATTTTTTCGAATTTCAGCAGAAAATTCGTTTATTTTTTATATTTTTGTACTCAAATGGTGTCTTAATCACACAGCATGAAACTTGTTTTTTCACTTCAATACCGCACCGAGTGGGGGCAGGACCTTCGTGTGGAGGTGACGCTTAAGCGCAAACGCGGCGCCGACGTCAGCCGTATCTACCCCCTGCACACCGACGACGGACTCAACTGGACGGGCGAAGCCCTCGTCACCGAAAAGGACATTGAACGCTTCACCTACCGCTACGCCGTGTATGAGGGTAATCTGGTATTCCGGCAGGAATGGGACGGCGTGCCGCGCGACTTTCCCGCCGCCGACCGCAACTTCGTCCTGAGCGACTACTGGAAAGACATCCCCCAGCTGCAGCATCTCTACTCGTCGGCCTACCTCAACTGTATCACGCACACGCGGGCGCAGAAAGCCGACCTGGTGTATTTTCCCCGCACGCTTGTATTCCGCGTGCAGGCACCGCAGCTCAAGGAGTACCAGAGTCTGGGTCTGTTGGGCAGTCTGCCGTCGCTGGGTGCCTGGATGCCCGAAAGGCCGCTGGCCATGAACCGGGCGGGAGCGCACGAATGGGTCATCTGCCTCAATGCCGAATATCTGGCCCCGCACTTCGAATACAAATATGTCGTGGTGGACGAGAAGAGCGGTGAAGTGATATCGTGGGAAGACGGCGAAAACCGCAGCTACGACATCCGTGAGAAGACTGGCGATATCCTCGTGGTGTGGGACCGGCGCATACGCATGAATGAGGAGCATTGGAAAGCAGCCGGTGTGGTGATACCCATCTTCTCGCTGCGCAGCGAAAAGAGTCAGGGCGTGGGCGACTTCGGCGACCTCAAACGCATGGTGGACTGGGCCGCAAAGACCGGCCTGCGCTGCATTCAGGTGTTGCCCGTCAACGACACACAGCAGAGCCACACCTGGCAGGACTGTTATCCCTACAACGCCATCTCCATCTTTGCCATGCACCCGCAGTTCGTGGACCTCTCGCAACTGCCCGCCGTGCTCGACGGAGAATACATGACGCGCTACGAGCGCGAACGTGTGCGACTCAACAATCTGCCACAGGAGGACTACGAAGGCGTGGAGCGTCTCAAAAGCGAATATCTGCGTCGCCTCTACGAGCAGGAAGGTGAGGTTGCCATGCAGAGCGAAGCATATCATAACTTCTTCAAAGCCAACGAAGACTGGCTCATCCCCTACGCCGTATTCTGCCACAGAAGGGACACCGACGGCACCTCGTGCTATCGCGACTGGAAAGAGCTTTCACAGTATGAAGAAAAGAAGGTCTATCGCTACTTCGAGGCCCGCACCGGGGAGGTGAGTTACTACGTATGGGTGCAGTATCTCTTGGACCAGCAGCTCTCGCAGGCTTCGCGCTATGCCCGTCATCACGGTGTCATCCTCAAGGGCGATATTCCTATCGGTATCTCCCGCACGAGCGTGGAAGCCTGGTCGCAACCCGAACTGTTCAATCTCGACGGTTCGGCCGGAGCGCCGCCCGACGAATTCTCCAAAGACGGGCAGAACTGGGGCTTCCCCACCTACAACTGGGAGGCCATGCGTCAGACGGGCTATCGTTGGTGGATCAGGCGCTTAAAGAAGATGGCCGAATACTTCGACGCCTACAGAATAGACCATGTGTTGGGCTTCTTCCGCATCTGGCAGGTGCCCGTCAACTGCCCGACTGCGCTGCTGGGACAATTCGTGCCGGCACTGCCTATGACTGTGGAGGAAATCGAGGGCTACGGCATGATGTTCCGTCCGCAGCTTTTCGTGGAGGACTATCGCCGCAAAGGGCTTTATCATCCTCGAATCTCGGTGAAGGACGACCTCGGCTATCAGCAGCTTACGCCGCAGGAGCGACATGCTTTTGATCGCTTGCATGAACAATATTTCTATCACCGGCATAATGATTTCTGGGGAGCGGAGGCCATGAAAAAACTCCCTGCGCTGATTGAAGCCACGCAGATGTTGGTATGCGCCGAAGATCTCGGTATGGTGCCAGAGTGTGTTGGTCCCGTGATGGACCGTCTGCGCATGCTCTCGCTCGAGATACAGGCTATGCCCAAAGCATTCGGCGTGCGTTTCGGACGTCTGGAAGAGAACCCCTACCGTTCCGTTGCCACTATCTTCACGCACGACATGCCGACACTGCGCCAATGGTGGGAAGAAGATCCCGAAAGGAGTCAGGCCTACTGGAACGAGGCACTGCATAAAGACGGACGCGCACCGGAAACGATGGAAGGATGGCTGGCGGAAGAAATTGTCTCGCGCCATCTGTTCTGTCCCTCGATGTTGTGTCTGATCTCGCTGCAGGACTGGCTCGCGATGGATGAGAAATTGCGTCTTGCGGATGCCAACGGTGAGCGCATTAACATTCCCGCCGTGGCGCGTCACTACTGGCGCTATCGTATGCACCTCACCATTGAGCAACTGCTGAAGGCGGATGACTTCAATCGTAAAGTAAAGGAACTTGTCGGACGTGCGGGAAGATTGTAAATAAGCGAAAAAATGAAATTAATCCTCGCTTCTAACAGTCCGCGCCGCAAACAGTTGCTTGCAGGCTTGGACCTTCCGTTTGAGGTACGTGTGAAGGATGGTATCGATGAGACATACCCCTGGGATTTAACCGCTGAGCAGGTGCCCGTGTGGATCTCGCGCCGTAAGGCCGAAGCCTACGAAGTGGCCGACGGTGAAGTGCTTGTCACGGCCGACACCGTGGTGGCTGTCGAAGGAAAAATACTCGGGAAGCCCGGCAACCTCGAGGAAGCGAAAGAAATGTTGCGTAGCCTCTCCGGCCGCACCCATCACGTCATCACCGGTGTCACGCTGCGCGTCCGCCGTTCAGAGCAGGGAGGGGCCGATGACTATTGCAGCTTTAATGCTGTGACCGAAGTCACCTTTACAAAACTCACTGAAGAACAGATTGATTACTATGTTACGACCTACAAGCCTTTGGACAAAGCCGGAGCATACGGCATTCAGGAATGGATAGGCTATGTCGGTGTGACAGGTATAAAAGGCTCGTATTACAATGTGATGGGTTTGCCGGTTCAACGTCTATCGCAAGCGCTCGTCGATTTTGTCGGCATCGGTTCAAAGGTCAAAGCGTAGCTGGCAGCTGATGTCCTGCTTCAGGGGAGATGCAATCTGCTGCAGGGCGCTTGAAATCAAATCACGGTCGAAGTAATACGTCACCCCATACTTAAACTCCAGCATCCATATTTTCTTCTGGTTGCTCTTAGAGAGACGGTCGCTCCAACGCAGTGTCAGCGCGCTGCGGAGTCCCTGACCGTAGTAAGCGTTGTATTCGGTGGAGTTCCACAAGGCGGGTTCGTAGAGATAGATGCTGCAGAGATAGGCGGGTGAATCAAACCAACCGGCGGATAATATACCCTGAAGGCGCTGTTGCAGTAGTCTCAGGCGGAGATTCTGTACGATGCCCCATCCCAAATGACGTGTCTGCTGTTTGTTGTCAATAGCATAGTAGCGCAGGAGTGCGCTGCACTGCCAGCGCAAACGCTCGTTTGGGGTGAAGGCATATTGCAACTTGAGACGATGGCTTGTGTTCATTTGGTCGCGTACACTCTTGCGCTTGAGATTATAGCGCAGCGCCATATTGTGACGATTTCCGGGGGCTACGGAGATTTGCCCCATGATGTCCTGCCCGCTGTCGCTGGTACTCATGCCGAAACGGGGCCAGTGGAAATAAAAGAAGTCAGCGTAGCTCTCAAGAAGAATCATGTCCCACGGACGTGCTGCCAGACGCATCAGCACGCCGGTCTCGTTTTGTCTGCGGGCGCTTTCACTCAACGAAGTGGCGTAGGCCGACTGAAAACGGTCGCTGTAGTAGCGGAAGACGGCGCCCGCCTCAAAGCGCCCGGACGCCTTGTAGCTGATGCGCTCCACAGTGCCCCAGCCGCCGAATGAGGTCGCCGTTTCGCCGGCGACGTTCCAACGATAGGCCGACCAGCCGTAGTTTACCCCGACGGTGCCCCAGTCCTGTCCCTGAGGATAAATGTCTCTGTAGACGGTGGCTCTCGTGCGTTCGGGACGGGGAATGAGCGGCCGAGTGGTGTGGCGCCACAGGCCGGAGACACCGACGGAGAAACGGTGCTGCTCAACTCGTTTGCTCCACTGGAGATGACCTCCGGTGAGCATTTCCCATAAGGCATTTTTCCTATTCAGTTCGCTTTGTGTGCGATGGTATCCGTTGATGAGGAGTGTCTGTATGCCGGAGGAGTCACGCGTCATCGTGCCGTCGAGTCCGTGCGCGGAGCAGAACGCCTGCGCCTCAAATGCACCAAAATTCATGCCAAATGCAACGCCGCGCAAACGATAGGTTTCTGAAAATCCCTGTTGGGCACGTATGCCCTGAGGTGTACGTGCGTTAGTGTTTGATTTTCCGGGACTTCCGCGTCCGATGACCAAGCCTTCGCCGAAGCCTATGCGGTAGTCTCCGATGAGTATTTGGTCCAAAAAGCCTATATTTTTCAACGCTACATAGCCACCGTAGTTGTCATAATAGCGTTCGCCCGTACTCTTATTTGCGTACAGCGAAATCTCAGCGCGTTGAGTTTGCAGTCTGTAGTGCATACGATGGGCGAGTTTGTCGCCGACATACGGTGCGGCTTTGAGTTTGTTGTCCCACATAAATCCCTTGCGCGTGTAGAGCGGAACATCGATGCGCGTGTCGATACTGTGGGTTGGCTTTCTCGAAGGTGTACTTCCTCCACTGCTTTCTTCCCCGATTTTGCAGAAGAGAGGCAGGGAGCGTATGCTCTCAAAGCGAAGTCCTTTGATAAGCATCAGTTCACCCCAGGAATCTATGCGGCGATGTTTCGACAGGTAGAGCAGGATATTGTCTATCTCATAATTGTCGAGAAAGGGTAGAGTTGCGAGCTGCTGTGCGGTAGCTGTGTTGAAGTTGAAAGGATGGTGGTGAAGTTCCTCCAAATCGATAAGGCGTTGCCGGATGTCGTCCAGATTGTCTTCGTCGTCCTTAACCTCTTCATACATATTCTCCACGAATTCTCCCCAAGTGAGCGGCTGTTGCTGACTGAGGGCAGTGAGGCAGACGGAAAGCAGGAAGAGAAGGAGTGCGTAAAATCGTTTCATGCAGTTATAAAAAAGGGCTGTGAACTTTTCACAGCCCTTTTTTTCTTGTGTCAGGTCATTGACTTATTGAACAGGAATGGCTTTGATGCGATCCAAATGACGACCGCCGGCAAACTCGGTGTTGAAGAACTCGTCGAGGCAGGCACGACAGGTGTCTTCATCAATAAACCGACCGGGGAACACAATGACATTGGCGTTATTGGTGCTTGTTGAGCGTCATGGAGATGCCTTCTCCCGAACCACACATGGCAATGCCTCTCTCCACCTCGTTCTGCTCAATGCCCTCAGCCAGTTTGTGGCCGTAAGTGGCATAGTTGCAACTATCTTCGGTGTAGGTGCCGTAGTCCTTGTATTCTATGCCCTTCTCCTCAAGATATTTCTTGACGAACTGCTTCAGAGGAAAAGCGGCGTGGTCAGAAGCTAAACCGATGGCTGTCATTAAAGCATGCTTTTAACCTGGTTGTAAACGTTCTCAGCGGTATAGCCGAGCTTCTCGTCGAGCACCTTGTAGGGAGCGGAGAAGCCGAAGGTCTCCAGACCCCATATCTTGCTCTCGGGAGCAGCACCGATGAGGAAGCCCTGCAGGTTGACGGGCAGACCTGCGGTCATGCCGAAGACTTTGGCACCTGCGGGAATCACTTTCTGCTGATATTCCTTGGACTGTGTTCGGAAAAGGCCCTCGGAGGGAACGCTCACGATGCGCACCTTCACGCCGTCCTTACGCAGCAGTTCTGCACCGGCAACCAAAGTGCTGACCTCGGAGCCCGTAGCCACCATCACTACATCGGGATTTTCATCGCTGCCGGCTACAATGTAACCGCCCTTGCGAGCGCCTTCGTAGTCGTTGCCAGCAGGCAGGTTGGTGATGTTCTGACGGGAGAGGATGAGGGCTGTGGGGCTGTCTGTGTTTTCCATAGCCATAGCCCATGCCACTGTGGTCTCTTTAGCGTCGGCGGGACGCAGCACGAGGCAGGAGTTCTTGCCGTCGTGGGTCTTGAGCTTCTCCATGAGACGAATCTGTGCCTCCTGCTCAACGGGCTCGTGA
>CADAVI010000068.1 GCA_902791295.1 uncultured Bacteroidales bacterium
GTCAGCTTCTTGCGACCCTTGGCACGACGGGAGGCCAGCACACGACGGCCGTTGGCGGTAGCCATTCTCTGACGGAAGCCATGCTTGTTGTTGCGACGGAGATTGTGGGGTTGGAACGTTCTTTTCATAACCTTATGCTTGTTTCAATTTTATATTTTGCGCAATTCAGGCGACAAAGGTATGACATTTCAGTGAGAAGACAGGAATGCGGGCGCATTTTTTTTGCAAAAAAGTGCATTTTTTAACCATAAGGCAGATTATCCGGGATATTTTTCGTATCTTTGCACGCGAAAATTCTATTTATTCACCCCTAAAGACATCATTTTCGATTATGATCAACTCACAGGACATCAAGAAGGGCACCTGCATCCGCATGGACGGTAAGCTCTATTTCTGCATCGACTTCCTGCACCGCAAGCCCGGCAAGGGCAACACCATCATGAACGTCACGCTGAAGGACGTTGTGAACGGCGGTGTGTTGGAGAAGCGCTTCAACATCGGCGAAAAGCTGGAAGACGTGCGCGTGGAGCGTCGCCCCTATCAGTACCTCTATCAGGAGGGCGAGGACTACGTGTTCATGAACAACGAGACCTTCGAGCAGGTGAACATTCCTGAAGACCAGATCACCGGCGTGAAGTTCATGAAGGAGGGACAGAACGTGGAAGTGGTGACCGACGCCAGCACCGAGACCGTGCTCTACGCCGAGTTGCCCGCCAAGGTGCACCTGGAAATCACTTGGACCGAGCCCGGCCTCAAGGGCGACACCGCCACCAACACCCTCAAGCCCGCCAAGGTGGAGACCGGCGCCGAGATCCGCGTGCCCCTCTTCATCAACGAAGGCGAAATCGTCGAAGTGGACACCCGCGACGGCAGCTATCTGGGCCGTGTGAAGGCGTGAACTACTCGCTCATCATACCCGTCTACAACAGACCCGACGAGGTAGATGAACTGCTGACCAGTCTGGAAGGACAGACGCTCAAAGGCTTTGAAGTCATCATCGTGGAGGACGGCTCCGCGCGCGACTGCAAAGCGGTGGTGGAGCGGCATGCCGACAGGCTGGTCTGCCGCTACTACGCCAAGGCCAACAGTGGTCCCGGACCCTCGCGCAACTACGGCGCCGAGCGGGCCGTGGGTCAGTGTCTCATCGTGCTCGACAGCGACGTGGTGCTGCCTCCGGGCTATCTGAAGGCCGTGGACGACGCCCTCAGGGAAGCGCCCTGCGACGCCTTCGGCGGACCAGACCGGGCACACCCCGACTTCACGGTGACGCAGAAGGCCATCAACTACGCGATGACGGCCATGCTCACCACGGGCGGCATCCGTGGCGGACGGAAGCAGATGGAGAAGTTCCACCCCCGCTCGTTCAACATGGGCGTGATGGCCGACACGTGGAGGCAACTGGGCGGCTTCGCCCCGATGCGCTTCGGCGAAGACATCGACTTCTCGATGCGCCTCATGGAGAGCGGCGCCCGCGTGCGCCTCATCCCCGAGGCCTGGGTGTGGCACAAGCGGCGCACGGATTTCAGAAAATTCTTCCGCCAGGTGCACAACAGCGGCATGGCGCGCATCCATCTGATGAAGCGCCACCCGGGCAGCCTCAAACTCGTGCACACGCTGCCGGCACTCTTCACGCTGGGCTGTCTGCCCCTCGCGCCGCTTACACTCTTGTGGGCGATGCTCATCCTGGCAGACGCCAGCGTGCAGAACAGAAGCCTCAAAGTGGGTCTCATGTCGGTGCCGGCCTCATTCATCCAACTGACGGGTTACGGCACGGGATTCCTGCGCGCCTGGTGGTCGCGCTGCGTACGTGGAGAAAAGGAGGAAAGGGAGGCCTTCAAGAAGAACTTCTATGCTTAACGTCCCCGCTCGCGAAAAGGCCCTCACGCAGGGTGTGGTGGCGCTGGAAAACGCCGAACTGCTGGCGCTGCTCGTGGGCGGCGGCAAGAACGACCGCACCCGCGAAGGGCAAATGAGCGCCCTGCTCCACCGTCACGGCGACTCGCTGCGCACCCTGGGCATGCTCTCGGCGCAAGAACTCTCGACGCAGGAAGGACTCGACCGCTCGAAGGCGGTGGCCGTGCAGGCCGCTTTGGAACTGGGGCGGCGACTGCTGGAGGAAGAACGCGGCAAGAGGGTAAAAATCAAGAGTATGGAGGACATCTACGAATACTTCCGCATCAGGATGACCGACCGCCTTCAGGAGGAATGTCACGTGATGGTGCTCGACCAGAAAAACCAGGTGCTGGCCACTCATCTGGTGAGCCTGGGCGGACTGACACAGACGGCGGTGGACGTGCGCGTGGTGATGCGCTACGCCCTGCTCCATTCGGGCACGCAGATTGTGCTGGTGCACAACCACCCCTCGGGCAACCCCGCCCCGAGCCGCGAGGACGAAGCGCTGACACAGGCCGTCGCCCAAGCCTGCCAGACGCTGCGCATCAAACTGACGGACCACGTGATTATCGGGGACAACACGTATTATTCATTCTACGAACATGACAAAATCTGAGACAGAGGAGCGCGTCGTCGAAATGCTCAAGACGGTGTACGACCCGGAGATTCCGGTCAACGTGTACGACCTGGGCCTCATCTACCGCATCGAGGTGGAGAAAGCCACGGAGGAAGCCACGGAGGAGGAAGGCCCCTTCACCCTTGAGGTGGACATGACGCTGACGGCCCCCAACTGCCCCGCCGCCGACTACATCGTGGAAGACGTGCAGCAGAAATTGGAGGTCATCAAGGGGCTGGAGAAGGTGACGGTCAACCTGGTGTTCGAACCCGAATGGGACAAGGACATGATGACGGAAGAAGCCAAAGTGGAACTGGGATTTGCCTGACGGAACAATGATCAACGGGGAAGAAGACATCTACGACGAACTCACCGACGAACTGGAGGACAACACCGCCGGCGAAGGCGCTGCGCAGGAATACGAGCACTGGCGCATCACGGCCGACCCGGGGCAGTCGCCCCTGAGGGTGGACAAATTCCTCATCGACCATCTGGCCGGCACCTCGCGCAACCGTATACAGACGGCAGCCGAGGCAGGACTCATCCGCGTGAACGACCGCCCCGTCAGGAGCAACTACAAGGTGAAGCCGCTCGACGTAGTGACCCTCGTGCTCGACCATCCCAAAAGAGACTGGACCATCGTGCCCGAAGACATCCCGCTGGACATCGTCTATGAAGACGAGGAGCTGCTGGTGGTGAACAAAAGGGCCGGCATGGTGGTGCACCCCGGATGCGGCAACTACAGCGGCACGCTCATCAACGCACTGGCCTGGCACCTGAAGGACGACCCGCGCTTCGACGCCAACTCGCCCGAGGTGGGCCTCTGCCACCGCATCGACAAAGACACCTCCGGCCTGCTCGTCGTGGCCAAGACACCTGAGGCCAAGACGGACCTCTGCCGCCAGTTCTTCGTGAAATCCACCAAAAGAGAATATCTGGCCCTGGTGTGGGGCAACTTCACCGAAGATGAAGGGCGCATCGAGGGCAACATAGGGCGCGACCCGAGAAACCGGCTGCTGATGACCGTGCTGCCCGACGACAACCCCACAGGCAAGCACGCCGTGACCCACTGGAGGGTGGAGGAGCGCTTCGGCCCCGTGACACTGGTACGCTGCCGCCTGGAGACTGGGCGCACCCACCAAATACGCGTCCACATGAAACACATCGGCCACACGCTGTTTGCCGACGAGGTATATGGCGGGTGCGAAATGCTGAGGGGCGAGAAGTCGGCCTCCTACAAGGCTTTCATACACAACTGCCTCACCCTGTGTCCCCGGCAGGCGTTGCACGCACGCACACTGGGCTTCCGCCATCCGGGCACTGAAGAAGAAATGTTTTTTGAATGTCCCGTGCCTGAGGACATGACACAACTGATAGAAAAATGGAGAAGAAAATCATAGCCGTCATCTGCGGAGGCGACTCCAGCGAGCATGACGTGAGTATGCGCAGTGCCGAGGGCATTGCCTCGTTTATCGATGCGGAAAAGTATCGCGTGTTTAAAGTGGAAATCCATGCCGGCAAGTGGGAAGCCCCGCTTGAGGACGGAACTCGCGCCAAGGTGGACCGCAACGACTTCACCTTCGAAGTCGCCGGGAAGCGTCTGCGTCCCGACTTCTGCTACATCACCATACACGGTGCACCGGGCGAGAACGGAGTGCTGCAGGGTTATCTGGACCTCATCGGCATGCCCTACTCCACCAGCGGCGTGCTGGTCGAGGCGCTGACCTACGACAAATTCGTGCTCAACAACTACATGCGCTCCTTAGGCGTGCGCGTGGCCGACTCGATGCTCATCATGAAGGGCCGCGAGGACGGCGTGAGCGACGAGGACATCATCTCGCGCATCGGCCTGCCCTGCTTCGTGAAGCCCGCCAGGGGCGGTTCGTCGTTCGGCACCACCAAGGTGAAGACCGCCGAGGAGTTGCGCCCCGCCATCAGACTGGCGCTGGCCGAAGGCGAAGACGTCATGGTGGAGGCCTTCATGAAGGGCACCGAAATCACCTGCGGATGCTATAAGACCAAGGACAAGAGCGTCGTATTCCCCATCACGGAAGTGGTGCCGGAGAACGAGTTCTTCGACTACGACGCCAAATACAACGGACAGGTGAACGAAATCACGCCCGCCCGCCTCGACGAGCGCACGACGGAGCGTGTGCAGACCCTCACCTCCGGCATCTACGACCTGCTGCAGTGCCGCGGCATCATCCGCATCGACTACATCATCGTGGACGGCAAAATCAACCTGCTCGAAATCAACACGACGCCCGGCATGACGGCCACCAGCTTCATCCCCCAACAGGTGCGCGCCGCAGGACTCGACATCAAGGACGTCATGACCGACATCATCGAAGGATGAACATCGCACTGCTGCTCTCCGGCGGCGTAGATTCCGCTGTCGCCCTGCACCTGCTCACCGAGCAGGGCCACCGCCCCGACCTGTGGTATATCAAGATAGGTATGGAGGGCGAGGAAGACACGGGCTGCACCGCCGAAGAGGATATGGAACTCTGTCAGGCCACGGCGCATCGCTACGGGCTGAAGCTCAACGTCATCGACCTGCAGAAGGAATACTGGGAACGCGTGGCCGCCTACGCCCTGGAGCGCGTTAAGGCCGGGCTGACGCCCAACCCCGACGTGATGTGCAACAGGCTCATCAAGTTCGGCGCCTTTGAGGAACAGGTGGGGCACCGCTACGACAAAATCGCCACCGGACACTACGCCACCATCGTGGAGCGCGACGGGAAGACCTGGCTCGGCACCGCCAAAGACCCGGTGAAGGACCAGACCGACTTCCTGGCGCAGTTGTCCGGCGTGGAGGTGAAGCGTCTGCTCTTCCCCATCGGACATCTGATGAAGGAGGAAGTGCGCCGCATCGCCCTTGAAGCCAAACTGCCCTCGGCACGCCGCAAGGACTCTCAGGGCATCTGCTTCCTGGGCAAAATCAACTACAACGACTTCCTGCGCCGCTTCCTCGGGGAACAGGAGGGCAAAATCATCGACATCGAGACCAACCGCATCCTGGGCACGCACAAGGGCTACTGGTTTCACACCATCGGCCAGAGAAAAGGACTCGGACTGAGCGGCGGCCCCTGGTTTGTGGTGAAGAAAAACATACGCAAGAACGTCATCTTCGTGGCCAACGGATGGGACACGCAACTGCAATACGGCAAAACCTTCAAACTGGCCGACATGCATTGGATTACGGAGCCCGCACAGCCGGGCCCCATCGCCTTCAAGGTGCGCCACGTGGACCGCTTCATGCAGGGCACGCTGAGCATTGACGAAGAGGGCGTGTGGACCGTTGTCAGCGACGAACCCGTGCAGGGCATTGCGCCCGGACAGTTCGGCTGTCTCTACGACAGAGACTGCACGGTGTGTCTGGGCAGCGGAGAAATCAGTCTTTAATTATCCGCCTCACTCCCCGCAGGCGCGCATCCTGTTGCGCACGGGGTTGGCATACATCGTGAGCATTCGCTCCATGAGGAAGTCGCGGTCGGGGTGCTCCAGACGAATCTTGGCGTACTGTCCCTCAAGATACTTCATGAAAGTCTTCTTCTCGCGCTCCGTGTAGTGCGCGGCAAACTCCGCAGTGCCGGACAGCAGGTCGGCCGCCACATAGTTGCCGGGATAGAGCACGTAGCCCGAATGGATGATGCGGTCGATGCGGGCGGCCAGTTCGATGTACTGCTCCTTCGTGAACTCCCCTTCGGGCATCTCATCGAGCAAAGCATCGATACCCCCGGAGGCCACGTAGGCAATGCGCCCCTTGTAGCCGAAGATGCCGGTTCGCATATTGTCCAGGTCGTCCTGCTTCGACTTCTTCCAGTCGGGGTTGTCGCGCTTGAGTTGGAACTCTGTGGCCTTGAGATAGTCGCAGGGGTCGTATTCATAGGATATCGTCAGCGGCACGAGATTAAGGCAGCGCAGATTCTCACGCGTGTCGGTGCTCTCACCGCCCAAATTGAGCATACGCAGAAGGGAATACTGCGTCTCGTCGGAAGAGTCCTTCGCGCGGCCCTCGCGCTGGGCAATCCAGATGTTCTCGTGCTTCTCCGTGATGGCATGGTGCATGTAGCAGCTCATGAGGCGACTGCCCTCCAGGCGGTCCTTGCCCGCAAGAGAGCGGCGCACGACGAACGCCTTGTTCATCTTCACCAGCGTCTCAATCCAGGGATAGATGAGGAGGTTGTCACCGATGGCGATTTCGCAGGTGGTGCGGAAACCGGCCAGATGCAGTTCGAGATCGAGGATGGCCGAGTCGAGCACGATGTCGCGGTGGTTGGAGATAAAGGTATAGGAGCCCTGCTTGTCAAGTCCGCCAAAATCGGCGGTGACGCCCTTGGAGCATTTGTGCAGCACATATTTTACCACGGGCTTCATGAAACGCAGTTGGAAGTCGAGCGGTGTCTTCACCCCGATGAAGAGTGTGCGCAAGAGACCGTTTCTCACGGCACGGGGCAGCCAGGGTACCAATCCGCTGCACATACGGTCGAAGTGGCGGTCGGCAAGCAGCGCTGCAAGCGCTCCCTTCATCTCGCCGGCGTTGTAGGGCCGGATGATATCAAATTCGTGTCTGTCCATTTCCTTTTATCGTCCATTTGTAGGTGGTGATGGCTTCCAACGCCATCGGTCCCCTGGCGTGGAGCTTCTGTGTGGAGATACCGATTTCGGCGCCGAGGCCGAATTGCGCCCCGTCGGTGAAAGAGGTGGGGGCGTTCCAATAGACGCAGGCGGCGTCCACACCGCGCAGGAACTTCTCCGCCGTAGCCTGATTCTGCGTCACGATGCTCTCCGAATGGCCCGAACCGAAGCGGCGGATATGGTCCATCGCCTCATCCACGCCGTCCACCAGACGGATGGCCAAATCGTAAGAAAGCCACTCTGTGCCCCAGAAGGCCTCTTCGCGGTGGAAGGTGACGCGGCCCTGCATCGGCGCCAGGATGCGGTCGAGCTGAGGCTCCAGACTCTTGTCCACCAGGAGACAGTCAAGCGCGTTGCACACGCTGACGCGGCGGCATTTGGCATTCTCCACAATGCGGGCCGCCATATCGATGTCGGCCTCGCGGTCCACGTAGCAGTGCACCACGCCGGCACCGGTCTCGATGACAGGCACGGAGGCGTTCTCGCGCACGTAGTTGATGAGCCGCGAAGAACCTCGGGGAATGAGCACGTCCACCAGACCGCGCGCCGCCAGCAGTTCGGCCGTTGCCTCACGTGTAGCCGGCAACAGCGTGACGGCCTCTGAGGGCAGTCCGTGACGAGTGAGCGCAGCATGAATCACACGGACGAGGGCCTGACAGCTGTCGTCGGCATCGCTGCCGCCCTTGAGGATGCAGGCGCTGCCGGCCTTGAGACAGAGCGAAGCCACATCGACGGTGACATTGGGGCGGGCCTCATAGATGACGCCGATGACGCCGAAAGGCACACTCACACGCCGAATCTCCAAGCCGTTGGGCAGGGTGCGCTCCTCCAGCGTGCGCCCCAACGGCGAAGGCAATGTGGCCACCTTGCGCGTGTCGGCGGCGATGCCGCGCAGACGCTCTTCGTTGAGCACGAGGCGGTCGAACATGGGATTCGAACGGTCCATCCGGGCCTGATCTTTGGCGTTGGCCTCCAGCACCTCGGGGATGCGGCGCTCCAACTCGTCGGCAATGTCGGTGAGGAGGGCATTGATTTCGTCCTCAGAACAGGCTGCCAGGAGGCGGGACGCGGATTTTATGTCTTCACTGTTTATCATGGATGTGTACCTTATAATATATATGAGAAACTATTTCCGGGGCGCAAAGCGCGTGCAGGGCACACTGCGGCGGGAAAAGACGAGATCGGTGAGCACATTCTCCCTCGTGCCGCGGGCGAGGAACACCTCAATGCCCTCGGCGGCCAGATTGAGGGCGGTGGCGCACTTGCTCTGCATGCCGCCGCGTCCGGCCGACGACTTCTTCTGCCGGATGTAGGTCTCCACATCGGCACCGGAGTCAATCACCGGAATCACGCGCGAAGCGGGGTCGTCGGGGTCTCCGTCGTAGAGTCCGTCAATGTTGGAGAGGATAAAGAGGGCGTCGGCCTTCATCATGCGGGCAATCTCGCCGCTGAGCTCATCGTTGTCGGTGAACATCAGTTCGGTGATGCTCACGACGTCGTTCTCATTGACCACCGGCAGCACGCCGTGGCGCAGCATCACCTCGATGCAGGAGCGCATATTTTTGAGTTCCTCGGGGGAGGTGAAGTTTTCCTTCTGGCAGAGCACCTGTCCGCAGGGGATGTGGTGCTCGCGCAGGAAGTCGTAGTAGCGGTTGATGAGCTTGGCCTGCCCCACGGCGGAGAAGAGCTGGCGCTGCGCCACCTCGTCGAGCAGGGCGATGCGGTCTTTGGCCAGATGCATCTCTCCCCGGCCCGAGGCAACGGCGCCGGAGGAGATGAGCATCACCTCGATGCCGGCGGCATGAATCTCGGAAATCTGGTCCACCAGAGCCGAGAGGCGCGTCACGTTGAGCGTGCCGTCCGCCTTCGTGAGCACGTTGCTCCCCACCTTGACTGCTATGCGCTGATACATGGCTTCGTGCGGATTGTTTTATGCGTTGATGACTCTCTTGAAGCGGGCGATGAAGTCCTCGGCCTCATCCACCGACAGACACAGGGGCGGCAGAAGACGCAACGTCGAGGTGCCGGCGCAGCCCGTGAAGCAATGCTCCTCGAGCAGCAGGCGGTTGCGAATCTCCTTATAGGGCTCCGAGAGCTCGATGCCAATCATCAGGCCGCGACCTCTCACCTCCACAATCTTCGGACAGCTCTGCTGCAACTCCTTCAGGGCGGCAATGAGCCGGTCGCCCACCTTGCGGGCGTTCTCCACGAGGTCCTCCTGCTCCATCACGTCGAGCACGGCCAGAGCGGCGGTGCAGGCCATGTGGTTGCCGCCGAAGGTGGTGCCCAGACGGCCATAGACGGCCTCAAACTGCGGGGCGATGAGCACGGCGGCCATGGGGAAACCGTTGCCGATGCCTTTAGCCACGGTGATGAGGTCGGGCTTCACGCCGTACCACTGGTGGCAGAAGAACTTGCCGCTGCGGCCGTAGCCGCACTGAATCTCGTCGCAGATGAGCACCGTGCCCGTCTCGTCGCACAGGCGGCGCAGACCCTGCATGAACTCAGCCGTCACCTCACGGATGCCGCCCACACCCTGGATGCACTCCACGATGCAGCAGCAGACGTCGCCCTTGCGGAGCTCCTTCTCCCAGGCCTCCAGGTCG
>CADAVI010000069.1 GCA_902791295.1 uncultured Bacteroidales bacterium
GTCAATCTTGCCCTGAGCGTCAACGGTGACGTTCTCCAGCAGGGCGTCGCGCTTGATGGCGCCGTAGATGTCGGGCTCGTTCTCCTTGGAGAGGTTGATTACCTTAGCGTAGCAGCCGCCCTCGAGGTTGAAGACGCCCTCGTCGTCCCATCCGTGCTCGTCGTCACCGATCAGCAGACGCTTGGGGTCGGTGGACAGAGTGGTCTTACCGGTGCCGGAGAGACCGAAGAAGATGGCGGTGTTCTTACCCTCCATATCGGTGTTGGCCGAGCAGTGCATGGAAGCGATGCCCTGAAGAGGCAGGTAGTAGTTCTGCATGGAGAACATACCCTTCTTCATCTCACCGCCGTACCAGGTGTTGATGATAACCTGCTCGCGGCTGGTGGTGTTGAAGGCCACGCAGGTCTCGCTGTTCAGGCCGAGCTCCTTGTAGTTCTCAACCTTGGCCTTGGAGGCGTTGTAGATGACGAAGTTGGGCTCGAAGTTCTCCAACTCTTCCTTGGTGGGCTGGATGAACATATTCTCTACGAAGTGAGCCTGCCAAGCCACCTCGACGATGAAACGGACGGCCAGACGGGTAGCCTTGTTGGCACCGCAGAAAGCGTCCACCACGTAGAGCTCCTTGTTGGAGAGCTCTTTCTTGGCGATCTCCTTCACCTGAGCCCAAACGGCCTCGCTCATGGGGTGGTTGTCGTTCTTGTAGCCCTCAGTGGTCCACCACACCTTGTCGTGGCTCTGGGCGTCGTCAACGATGTACTTATCCTTGGGGCTGCGGCCGGTGAAGATACCGGTCATCACGTTCACTGCACCGAGCTCGGTCTCCTGGCCCTTCTCGTAACCGGTCAGAGCGGGATTGATCTCAGCCTTGTAGAGCTCCTCGTAAGAGGGATTGTGGGCAATCACGGTAGAGCCCGTGATGCCATACTGGGTTAAATCCAATTTTGCCATTTTTAAAA
Source organism: uncultured Bacteroidales bacterium (assembly GCA_902791295.1). Classification (GTDB taxonomy): domain Bacteria; phylum Bacteroidota; class Bacteroidia; order Bacteroidales; family Bacteroidaceae; genus Physcousia. The sequence goes on from CADAVI010000069.1 coordinate 957, forward strand.
CTTTTATAGGGTTAATACATTATTGCGCCCACAAAAGTAGAAAAAAAATGCGACATAAGCCCCAAACGGGGAAAATATTTATCACATTTTATCACTTTTCGGACACAGCGAACCGCTCTCCGCCCCAAAAGTGCCCTCTATGAGGGCGTTATTTATTATTCTTGTTCTGCTCGCGCAGGGCGTTGCGGTTCTGCACCACCTTGGCCTTGTCGGCCTTCTGCTTGGTGAGCTCCTCGGGCTTCTGGCGCTGCAGAGGGATGCCGCGCGGCTCCCAATCCTGCTCCACGTCCCACATGGCGCGCACGTTCATCGGCTGGGGGAAATAGAACATCTGTTCGGGCTGGAGCCCCTCGTCATAGGCTCCCGTATCCCAACGGTTGTTGCCGTTGACATCGAGGAAGCTGCGCATATAGTAGGTGCCCGGACGTAGATAATAGAACTCCACCTGCCCCTTGGCGTTGCTGCGGGCGGTGTATTGCACCTTGTCGCCCTTGTCGAGCAGCTGCACCACGAAGCCTGTATCCTTGTCCATGATGTGCAGGAAGAGCGTGCCGTAGTCGTCGAAACTGCGCACACGCAACTCGGCATTCACGGGATCGGAATTATGGCCCATCACGCTGCGGGCGGCCAATGTGTCGATTCTCAGACGATACTCTTCACGCGGCACCCAGCTGGCATAAAGCGTCCAGGCCATCGGGTTGGACGGATCCTGCTCCAACTCGTAAGGCTCCGGGAGCCAAAGGCTGTCCTTCTGATTGAACCGGTCGAAGTGGACTTTCTCCTCACGGAAATACTCCAGCGGCTCGTCCACCGTGATGCGCATGTTGCGGTTGGGGTCGAGCATCGTGGAGGGCTCCACATTGAATTTCAAATGAACAATGTCGGGCCGCGTGCGCTCCGGATCGCGCAACTTGCCCTGCTTCACACGTTTCTCCTGCCGCTTCTGCCAATCCTCCAGCTTCTTCTGCTGCTCCTTGCTAATCTTGCTCCACAGCTTTTTGGGCACAAGCTCAAGAGTGTCGATTCTCGGAGAGAAGCCGCCCAGAGTGTCGCTCTCCATATAGGTCAACTCGAAACGCGCCGTATCCTGCGTGTGGACGAATGCGGTGTCGGTGATCCAATAGGTGACGGTGTCGTTGGTCTGGCTGTGCGTCACGGCCAGACAACTGTCATTGAAATTGAGGCCGCGCACACGAGGCAGAGAGTCCAGCGGTGCCGTGAAGTAGAGGCGGAACCAGTCGGGCAACGGACGCTCGCTCTTGAGGAAATGACGTTCCTGCCCCTCCTCGAGGAAGGCCCGCAGGATAATGTTGTCGGGACCGTATTTGGGACGCGGCGTGTAGAGCACGGTGTCCACATGAAGGGAATCGCGCCAAATGGTGTCGGCATGGTTTTCCGTCCACACGGTAGGCACAACGACGGCTGTGTCGAAGGCAATCATCTCGGACTTCTGTGAGAAACAGAAATTGCCGTCGCCGTCCTTGAGGGCAAAACAGCGATAACGGCCCTCCTTCACACCCTTGATGGTAAAATGGCCGCTGCCGTTGGTGCGCCCCAGACGCAGGAGGGGCGTCTTGCGGAAAAGGCTGTCGTGCCAAAGGCTGTCGCAGGGAATCAGCCCCACAAGAATGCCCTTCACCGGCTCCAAATCGGCCGCCGCGAGCACGTGACCCGACACCTCCATTGTGTCAATCACGTCGCCGGTGGAGAAGGAGAAGGTGTAGTTGCCCATCGGGTTGCCTTCGTTGTTGTCCTCCACAGCGTCGGAAAAATCAATGGTGTAGGTGGTGTTGGCCTTAAGCGAGTCGTAGAGATCCACACGAATCTGCTTGCCATCGGCACGCACGTTGGCCGGCTCAAGTTGCGCGGGAGATATGATGATTTTCTCGGAAGCGTTCTCCAGCTTGATATATTCGTTGAAATCAATGCGTATCTTCTTCGTCAGAACGCCTGTGGCACGATCCTGCGGGCGGCTCTTCACCACGTAGGGCGGCTCCTCGTCGTAGCGTCCGCCGTCGGGTGTGCCGATGCTGGCACAGGCGGCGAGCAGAAGCCCGAAAGCGCCCATTAGCACCTCGCTGAGACGCGACGGTGTGCGGTGTCTGTCGTCATGCGTATTCATACGTTCATCTTCAACAATTCTTCAATATGCTGACGGCTGTTGGAGAGACGGGGCACCTTATGCTGTCCGCCCAGTTTGCCCTTGCTGTCAAGCCAGTCGTGGAAAAGTCCCGTGCGCGCCCTGACGACCTCCAGCGGCTGCAGCGTGATGTCCTTGTAGCGCTTGGCGTCGTAGTCACTGTTGACGGTCCGAAGCGCATCGTCGAGCAGACGGGCAAACTGCTGCAAATCGTGCGGCCCGACGGCAAACTCCACAAGCCACTGATGGCGGCAGCGGCCCGAAGCATCCATATAGATGGGCGCCGCCGTGTATTCCAACACCTGAGCGCCCGTCTGTCGGCAGGCTTCGTGGAGCGCCTTCTCGGCATTGTCCACAATGACCTCCTCGCCAAAGGCATTGATAAAACTCTTCGTGCGGCCCGTGATGACAAACCTGTAAGGATTGCAACCGGTGAAGCGCACGGTGTCGCCGATGAGATAGCGCCAGAGTCCGCTTGAGGTGGAGATTACCACTGCGTAGTTTTTATTCGGTTCCACCGCCCAAAGAGGCAGAACAAGAGGCGATTCCCTGTCCAACTCCTCCAAAGGCACGAACTCGTAGAAGACGCCGTAGTCTACCATCAGTGACATCGCTGCGTCGGTCGGGTCGGTCTGCACACCGAAGAAACCCTCGGAGGCGTTGTAGGTTTCCATATAGTGCATCCCCTCAGAAGGAATCAAACGCCGATAGAGCTCGCGGTAAGGCGTAAAAGCCACACCGCCGTGGAAGAACATCTCCAGATGAGGCCAGACCTCCAGCAGATTGGCGGCACCGGAAAGCTCGAGCACGCGGTTCATTACCGAGAGCATCCACGAAGGCACACCGCTGAGATTCGTCACGTCTTTCTTCATCGCCTCACGGGCGATACGGTCGCGCTTCACCTCGAAGTCGGGCAGTAGCGCCGTCTGCTTGGAAGGCACCCGGATGAGATTGACCAGCGGGTTGATGTTTTGGATGAGAATGGCCGAAAGGTCGCCCACCATAGCGTCGGGGGTGCTGTCGGCCTCGCTGCGGCTGCCGCCCAGGATGAGCGCCCGGCCGTCGAGGATGCGGCTGGAAGGATTGTTTTTCAAATAAGCCGCCACACAATCCTGACCGCCACGATAGTGTGTGTCACGCAGAGCATCCGACGAAACGGGCAAAAACTTGCTGCGGTCGGAGGTTGTGCCGCTGGATTTGGCAAAATGGCTGACACGCCCGCGCCAAAGCACATCCTTCTCACCTTGCATCATGCGGGCGATGAACGGCTTGAGGTCATCGTAACTGTTGAGCGGCGAAGAGGCGGCAAACTCCTCATACGAACGGATGTTTGCAAAACCGTGCGCCACCCCCCACTTCGTAGCCGAGGCCCCGGAGAGAAGACGACGCATCACCCCCGTCTGCAGCGCCTCCGCATCGGTGGCGTAGCGCTCCAACTGATGCTGGCGCGACTCAAACAGCGGCCTTAGAAGACTGGTGATGCTCATAGTTGCGTTGTCTTATGGTTTTCAACGCCATCTTGGCGGCGTTCTGCTGACTTTCCTTTTTGCTGTAGCCCCTGCCCTCTCCCATCACTTCGCCGTCGACCAGTGCTTTGGCGATGAAAAACGGCGAGACCTGGCCCTCCTCCCGAATCTCGTCCACGGGGAAGTCAATCTCCACGCGGTGTTTCTGGCTCCATTCCAGCAGCTTCGATTTGAAATTCATCTCCTCGAAGGCCAGTTTGTCCAGATTGAGTCGGTTCATCACCCGCTTCTCCCAAAAAGCGCGACAGGCGTCATAGCCCCGATCGAGATAGAGCGCGCCGACAAGCGCCTCGAAGGTGTTGCCGCCCATAAAGCTGTTATGAGGACGATGCGAACCGTTGATGCGGGGCGCCTCAACCATAGCCGTGATGCCCATCTCGTCGGCCAGACGGCCAAGCATCTCGCGCTTGACCAGTTTGGAACGGGTGTTCGTCAGAAAACCCTCTCGTCTGCGGGGGAAATGGCGATAGACCATGTCGCCCACGACGGCATCAAGCACGGCGTCCCCCAAAAACTCCAGGCGCTCATTCTTCACGTGAGTGAGCGCCTGGCGATAGAGGGATATCTTTCGCGGCCAATAGCCGAGAACACGGCGAAGCCTCAGTATTTCTTGAAGATAGCACATGCGTTATGTCCACCGAAACCGAAAGTGTTGGAAAGGGCGGCACGCACCGTGCGCTTCTGAGCCTGGCCAAAGGTGAAGTTGAGCTTGTAGTCAATCTCTTCATCCTCGTCGCCGGCCTCATGGTTGATGGTCGGAGGCACGATGTCGTTCTGAACCGACAGTACACTCACCATCGCCTCGATAGCTCCGGCGGCTCCCAGCAGATGCCCCGTCATGGACTTCGTGCTGGAGATATTCAAGCTGTAGGCGTAGTCACCGAACACTTCCTTAATGGCCTTCACCTCGGAGATGTCGCCCACGTGCGTGGATGTGCCGTGAACATTGATGTAGTCAATGTCCTCGGGCTGCATGCCGGCATCTTCCAGAGCATTGAGCATCACCAGTTTGGCACCGAGGCCTTCGGGATGGGAAGCTGTGATGTGGTGTGCATCGGCACTCATACCGGCACCGGCCATCTCAGCATAGATCCTGGCACCGCGCGCTTTGGCGTGCTCCAACTCCTCCAGGACGAGCGACACAGCACCCTCACCCATCACGAAACCGTCGCGCGAAGCACTGAAGGGACGCGAAGCGCCCTCGGGATCGTCGTTGCGGGTGGAGAGGGCGTGCATTGAGCAGAAACCGCCCACACCGGCACAGGTGATGGCAGCTTCGGCGCCGCCGCTGACAATGACGTCAGCCTTACCCAAACGAATCAGGTTGAAGGCGTCGGCCAATGCATTGGTCGAACTGGCACAAGCCGAAGAGGTGATGTAGTTGGGGCCATGAAAGCCGTACTTGATGCTGATGTGGCCGGCACAGATGTCGGCAATCATCTTGGGCACGAAGAAGGGGTTGAATTTAGGCCCGAGAGTCTCGCCTGTCCGGGCATAGTTCGTCACCTCCTCCTCGTAGGTCTTCATGCCGCCGATACCCACACCGAACACCACGCCCACGCGATTGCGGTCAAGGCTGTCGGAGATGATGCCGGCGTCGTCCACAGCCATCGTGGCTGCAGCCAGACCATACTGACAATAGGGATCCAATTTGCGGGCCTCCTTACGGTCAATGCCGAAATCCTCGGGGTTAAAGCCCTTCACCTCACAGGCGAACTGCGTCTTAAACTTTGAGGCATCAAAATGCGTGATGGGCGCAGCACCGCTCTTACCAACGAGAAGATTCTGCCAGGTCTCCCCGACAGAATTTCCCAGCGGTGTGACAGCACCAAGGCCCGTCACAACGACACGCTTCAATTCCATATCAATAAGTGCGTACTTTTAAAGAAAGCGGAAGAAGCGTAGGCTTACTTGTTATCCTGAATGTATTTGATGGCGTCGCCAACGGTAGAGATCTTCTCTGCCTTGTCGTCGGGAATGGTGATTTCGAAAGCCTTCTCAAACTCCATAATGAGCTCTACGGTGTCCAGAGAGTCAGCACCGAGGTCGTTGGTGAAGCTTGCTTCGGGCACTACGTCAGCTTCGTCCACACCCAACTTGTCAACAATAATCTCTTTTACTTTTGCTTCAATTTCAGACATAATCGTACAATTTAAATGTATATTAATACCTTTTTGTTTTTACTCTGTTTTTAAAAACCGCTGCAAAGGTACGACCTTTCCTTAACATACACAACATTTTTACACATTTTTTTGCACAAAATTGCACAAAGCCGACAAAAGTGTGCAAAAACCGGTCGCTTTTTGCAATTTACCGGGAACGAAGCGCGCGGATGCGTGCATCAAATCCCGGTCGATCGCACTTGTACTACTTACAGCTTCTCTCTTTGCCCTCTTTCCCTTTCGGCAGGGATTGAGGGCAGGCTTTTGAACACTCTGGGAACAGTCTGAGAACAGTCTGAGAACAGTCTGGGAACATTACGGGTAAGTGAGTTCAGAGACAAAAAAAGGAGGAACCTCACGATTCCTCCCTGATAGTTTAGTGCTTAACAGAGTCTTAAATGAGCTCAGAAGCGGGCTTGAACTTGGCAACCTTCTTAGCTGCAATCTGAATTTTCTGCTTGGTCAGGGGGTTGATACCCTCACGAGCAGCGCGAACGCTGGTGGAGAAAGTACCGAAGCCAACGAGCTGAACCTTCTCTTCCTTCTTCAGGGCACCTGCGATGGCAGCGAAAGTAGCGTCAACGGCCTTCTTGGCATCAGCCTTACTCAGAGCAGCAGCTTCTGCAACACTGTTAATCAAATCTGTCTTGTTCATAACTGGGAGATTAGATGAGTTAGTAATTAAGGTGAATTAAAATGAATTTTATCGTTTTCCGACACAAAAATATAGAAAAAGTTGAGAGAATACCCGTTTTTCCCACAAAAAAAGCAAAAAAAAACGTAAAATGTGCATTTTCGGGGCAGATATTGCACATTTTAACGTACCTTTGCGAACAAATTGAAGCGAAAAACGATGTTTTCTCTACCTCCCGTCACCAAGAATCTTCTCATCATCAACATTCTATGCTTTTTAGCAATGATGGTGGGACGTCAATACTACCTCGATCTGAACGACGTTCTGGGTCTGCATATGTGGCTCTCGCCGCAATTCCATCTGTGGCAGCCGCTCACATACATGTTCATGCACGGCAGTTGGGAACACATCTTTTTCAATATGTTCGCGCTATGGATGTTCGGACGCATTTTGGAGCAGATTTTGGGGCCGCAGCAGTTTCTCATCTTTTATCTGGTGTGCGGACTCGGTGCCGCCCTCACCCAGGAGCTGGCACAGACGGGGCAGATGTTGCTCACGGGACTGCCCTTCGACGTGAGCGTCGTCGGCGCCTCCGGTGCGGTGTACGGCATCCTGCTCGGATTCGGCTATCTGCTGCCCGAAGAGCGCATCTTCATCTTCCCCCTGCCCGTCCCCATCAAGGCAAAATACTTTGTCATCGGATATGCCGTCATCGAGTTGACTTCCGCCCTGGCACAAAGAGGTGACGGTGTGGCACATTGCGCCCATTTGGGCGGCATGCTTTTCGGATTCCTTTTGCTGCGTCACTGGCGTCGCTTGAGAATACGCTGAAAGAAGCCTTCAGAGCACAATGAAACGACTGTTTGTCACCCTGTTGGCCGGAGCTAACGCCTGCACCATACTGATGCTTTGGGCGGTGTGCGCCTCCACATGGTTGCACCCGGCTCTGGCACCGAGACTGGCACAGGCGGGCCTGCTGATGCCGTTGGCGCTGGCGGCCAATCTGGGTTTCCTGCTGCTGTGGTTCATCGTTGACTTCAAAGGACTGCTGCTGCCAGTTATCGGCATTCTGCCCGTGACGGGGTTCTGCCTGGATTATTGTCCGCTGAACTTCATCGGAAAAGATGCGCCCGGGGACAGCGTGCAGACACTCCGCGTCGCGACCTTTAACAGTTGCGGCTGGCAATACAAAGACAGCACCGACGGCGCGTGGAATGCGCCACGACTGATACGCTTGCTCAACGCCGATATTCTCTGCATGCAGGAGACCTCCGCCCTTCCCTCAGAAGTTCAGGAGGTTGCCGACAGCCTGGGCTACGACATCCGCAAGTCGAAAGGCATCATGATTTGCAGCCGTCTGCCCTTCGTGGGCGACAGCATTCCCGTAGGCTTTATCGGCAGCAGAAACGGAATCCTGGCCTGGCGCGTGCGCCACGGAGAAGATACGGTAACGGTCATCTGTGCCCACCTCGAGAGCAACAGTATCCCGGAAAAAGAAAAAGCCGCTTTGGGCGAACGCCTTCATGAGCACAACGAAGAGAAACTCAAGGAGAGCGGCCGCGTGATGCTCTCGTTTCTCAGCGCCTCTGCCGCAGAGAGAGCCCGCCAGACCGACAGGCTCGACAGCCTGCTGACAGTCCGCGACGGCGAAAGCATCGTGCTCTGCGGCGATTTCAATGACACACCGGTATCCTATACCTACAGGCGCCTGAAACAGCATCTCAGCAACTGCTACCGCGAGAGCGGTTTCGGCACCGGATTTTCCTACAACCGCACCGGATTCTGGGTGCGCATCGACCACATCTTCACGAGTGACGACTGGACGAGTTATGGCACCCGCACCGTGCGCGAATTTTCTTCCTCCGACCATTATCCCGTTCTCACCACACTCCGAAAAAAGAGCAAATAGGCCGCTTTGCGTTACTTTTTTGATGCCGGAGCGCGTGCATTTCGTTTTTTTTTATTACCTTTGTGCCCGAATTTTATAAATAAAACTATCAAATATTCACTAACAACAATGCAAAACAAAGGATTTGTCAAGTTCTTCGCGCTGCTGCTGACGT
>CADAVI010000070.1 GCA_902791295.1 uncultured Bacteroidales bacterium
ATTCTGATTTTCGTACGCAAAAGTACAAAAAAAATTAAAGTTTTACAAAAAACAACAGACGCTTAAATGATAACTCTCATTTTTTTTCGTACATTTGTGGCTGATATGAAGAAAGAAATAAGCAAAATCAGCGGCATTTGGGATTTTATCGGACGATATAAGTATTATTTCGTCGTCGGCATCGTTGTGCTGGTTGTGGGCTTTTTGGACGAAAACAGTGTCCTCCACCGCCATCAGCGCAATATGGTCATTCAGGATTTAAAAAAGGAGATAGAAGACTATCGCCAGCGCTATGAGAAAGACACGCGCGACCTGAACGGTCTCTCTGATGCCAAATCGCTGGAGAAATTTGCCCGTGAGAAGTATTTCATGCACCACGATGACGAAGACCTCTTCGTTGTGGTTAATCCCTAAAGAAACAGTCGGATATGATGAAATCCTTTTCACTGTGGATGATGCTCGTCCTGACACTGGTGCTTGCAGGGTGTCGTCCGCAGTATAAAGTGGTGGGAGAGAACAAAATTGACGCTTTGGAAGGGCGCAAACTCTACCTCAAGCGCTACGCCAACGAAGAACTGGTCAACATGGACAGCACCACCGTGCAACACGGTCATTTTGAATTCTCGGGCACGCTCGACAGTACACTGTTTGCACATCTCTTTGTGGAGAACGAAAGTCTGATGCCCATAGTCCTGGAAGAAGGTGAAGTGCGCCTGAACTTCACCAACGAGGAGCAAAGTCTCGGCGGCACACCGCTCAACGATTCTCTGTATTCCTTCGTCAGGCAGAAAGGCGTTGTGGACCAACTGATGCACAACATCCCGCACAAGGAGTCGGCGCTCATCATGGCCGGTTACGATCACGATGAAATCGTGCGTATGCTCAATGCCGAAGCGCTCCAGATACAGCAAATCTCCGAACGTCTGGTGTCGCGCTTCATCAAGTCGAACTACAACAACGTGCTCGGTCCCGGCATCTTCATGATTATGACTTCTGCTTACGAGTTCCCCATCATGACGCCTGAGATAGAAGCCATTGTGCTCGGTGCGCCCGAGAAGTTTCTTCAGGACGGTTACGTGAGCGCCTATGTACGTATGGCCAAAGAGAATATGGAGAAAATGAACGCCCAACGCCATGATTGAGAAACACCTGACGCTGGACGACGTCGCGCCGCAGATATTTTATGGTGCAGGAAGCTGCAACATGCGTCTGCTGAAGTCTCTCTACCCGAAACTGCGTATCGTGGCCAGAGGCGACGTGTTGCACATCATGGGAGACGAGATGGAGATGTCGGCCTTTGAGGACAATCTGCAGCGGCTTATCCGTCACACGCTGACTTACAACCGGCTGACGGAAGAGGACATCGTGAAGATTACACGCGGAGAGAAGGCAGGCGAAAACACCCCCAAAGGAGCCATTCTCTACAGCGTCAGCGGTAAACCCGTCACTCCCCGCAGCGACAACCAGAAGCAGATTGTAGCCTCGTTTCAGCAACACGATCTCACTTTCGTCACCGGACCGGCCGGCAGCGGTAAGACTTATCTCTCCATCGCGTTGGCCGTGAAGGCATATAAAGAAAAGAGCATACGCCGCATCATACTCTCGCGTCCGGCTGTGGAAGCGGGCGAGAAACTCGGTTTTCTGCCCGGCGACATGCGGGAGAAAATCGACCCCTATCTGCAGCCGCTCTACGATGCGCTGGAGGACATGATTCCCGCACAGAAGCTGCGTGAAATGATGGAGCAGAATATCGTGCAGATTGCCCCCTTGGCTTTCATGCGCGGCCGCACGCTCAACGATGCCGTAGTCATTTTGGACGAAGCACAAAATACGACCTCCGCCCAGTTGCGCATGTTTCTCACCCGTATGGGACAGAACTGCCGCATGATTGTCACGGGCGATCCCTCTCAGGTGGATCTGCCTAAAGGCGTAAGAAGCGGTTTGGTGGAAGCTTTGGACATTCTGGGGCATGTTGACGGTGTCGGCTTCGTGAGAATGAACAAGAGTGACATCGTTCGCCATAAACTCGTAACAAAAATTGTTGAAGCATATGAAAGCACTGACAAAAACTAATCTCTCTCTGCCCGGTCAGAAGAGTGTTTATCACGGCAAAGTCCGTGACGTGTACAACATCAACGACGACCTCATGGTGATGGTTGCCACCGATCGCATATCCGCCTTCGATGTTATCCTGCCCAAAGGCATCCCCTTCAAAGGTCAGGTGCTTAATCAGATTGCCGCCTCTTTCCTGGATGCCACCGCCGACATCGTGCCCAACTGGAAGCTGGCAACGCCTGATCCTATGGTCACTGTCGGTCTCAAGGCCGAAGGTTTCCGTGTGGAAATGATTATTCGCGGCTATCTCACCGGCAGCGCCTGGAGGGAATACAAGAACGGATGTCGTGAGCTCTGCGGCGTGAAGCTGCCTGAGGGCATGCGCGAGAACGAGCGTTTCCCCGAGCCAATCATCACGCCGACAACAAAGGCCGATGAGGGTCACGACGAAAACATCTCGAAGGAAGAAATCATTCGCCAGGGTCTCGTCTCGCGTGAAGACTACGAAGTGATGGAGCGCTACACACGCGCCCTCTTCCAGCGCGGCAGCGAGATTGCCGAAAAGAAAGGTCTCATCCTCGTGGATACCAAATACGAATTCGGCAAGCGCGACGGCAAGGTGATTCTTATCGACGAGATTCACACACCCGACTCTTCGCGTTATTTCTATAAGGAAGGCTACGAGGAGAAGTTCCAAAAGGGTGAGGCACAGCGTCAGCTCTCCAAGGAGTTTGTGCGCCAGTGGCTCATTGAGCACAACTTCATGAACCAGCCCGGACAGGTGATGCCCGAGATTACGGACGAATATGCCGAGAGTGTCAGCGAGCGCTACATTGAGCTCTACGAGCACATCACGGGACAGAAGTTCGTGCCTGCCGAAGAATCCGGCGACATCGAAGCCCGCATTCAGAAGAATGTCAGCGAATGGCTCTCGACCCGCTGACCAACAAAGCGATGTTTGATCGCATCGCACCCACTTACGACCGCCTGAATCACCTCCTTTCCCTGGGCATCGACCGGGGATGGAGGCGCAAGGCTGTCCGCCGCCTTTTGCCTTTCAAGCCCCGCCGGGTGCTGGATGCCTGTTGCGGAACGGGCGATTTCTCCATACTTCTGCGCGACACGCTCGGAGCCGATGTCACGGGCTGTGACCTCTCAGAGGGTATGATGCAAATAGCCCGTGAGAAGGCGCCGGATCTCCATTTTGAGCAGCAGGACTGTTTGCATCTTACTTACGGGGATGCCTCGTTCGATGTTGTGGCCTGTGCCTACGGCGTCAGAAATTTTGAATGTCTGGAAGACGGGCTTCGGGAATTTCATCGCGTGTTGGAGTCCGGAGGGCATCTGCTGATTCTCGAACTTTCGGTGCCGCGCCGCTGGCCTATGACCTGGGGCTTTTGGATTTATTCACGCCTCATCATGCGGCTGGTAGGACGACTTGTTTCACGCGACCATTCCGCTTATGAATATCTGCCCGAGTCAATGGCAGCATTTCCTCAGGCGGAAGAGGTGAAGGCGCTTCTCCGGAAAGTAGGATTTCGCCGCGTGTCGTTTCACCGTTATCTCTTTGGTCTCTCCACCTGTTTTCTTGCAGAGAAGTAGGAGAGCGGAGGGGTTATTTCTTCTTCCACGACTTGATGACGAACTCAGGGCAAACCCTGAGGTAGATGCCGAAGTCGAAATTGAGTTCGCTGCGACGGCCTTCCGGGTGTTTGTACCAACTCTGGTAGAGATTCAGTGCGGCTCCGAGAGTATAGGCTTTGGCCCAGGTCTTATCCCACGACACTTTGGCATAGACGGTGTGCATACCGTCCATCGCGGTGTTGTCCGCAAGTGATACGGTGCTGAAGAAGGGACTGCCGTAGAGATTGGCAAACTGTTTGGGCGCTCCGAAGTATCCGGCTTTTACGGCCATCTGGTCCCACAGACGCACATCACCGCCTGCATGCACGGCCATACCGCTTTGAAATGGCCACAGATGTCCCGCCTGCTGATAGCTTCCGAGCACATTCAGTTCTGCTCCCCAAATGCCGCCTCTTACGGCGGCGCCGATGGAGGCGTTACACAGAGTTTGCACGCCGAGATTGAGCGACTTGTCGTCCTGCTCTCCGCCCCGGTGCTGTATGAGCAGCTGCACGGGCATCGACCATTTCAGTCCCGTCTCCCTGCTGTGGTCACCGAAAAGCACACGCCACACGCTGCCCACGGTGAAGGCCTCCTGATGACGCTCCAGTTTGAAGATATAACTCTGCCAGTTGAGCCAGGTGTCCATCTGAATGTGGCGTCCGTCCCACTTTACCTGCACGCCCATCTCGGGATCTTGCGAGAGATTGGTCTCACTGTTCCACATGGGCTCTGTGAGCCGGTGGTTTTGTCCGCCGTAGATGTCGCCCAGGATGATGTTGACGTTCTTGAGCTGTGCCTGCAGCCTGATCCATGGCAGCAGGTGAAATCCGCTTTGGTATTGATCGCCTTTCCACAGTCCGATGTCGTGATAGGCGTAGTTGGGATATTTGTTGGCGCCGTTGAAGCAGAGAGCGTGCACGCCGAGTTCGATGTGTATCTCGTCAATCGGATTGTAGGTCAGTCGGGGTGACAGCAACGCTCCGGGCAGAGTGTATCCGTCGGTCATGCGGCTGGAATATTCATTGTCGTGGAAGAACCCTGTGACGTCCACGCGGACCTTCAATACGCGGGTGTCGGCGGTATCGATGCGGTGTTCGTCAATAAAGAGTCTGTCCCAGGCATTTTGTGCCTGCGTTGCAGTCATGCCCAGAAGCAGAGCTGCCGTCAGGAGAGTTTTTTTACCAGCCATAGTGCAATGAACGAGAATAGTATGTTTGGAATCCATGCGGCCAACATGGGATTCATGCCGGCACCGGTGGAGAAGCTGGAAGATATGGTCTGCAGCAGGATGTATCCGGCCGAGAGTCCGATGCCCAGTCCGAGTCCCATACCCATGCCGCCTTTTTTCTTCACCGCCGAGAGCGCAAAGCCTATCAGGGCGAGGATGAAGGCCGAGAAGGGGGCTGCGAAGCGCTTCTGATATTCCACCTCAAATCCGGCCAGTCCGGAGGAGCCTCTCATCTTCTGACGGTTGATGTATTCGCGCAATTGGCTGTTGGTCATCGTCTCCTGAAGATGCGCCACAAAGAGGAAGTCGCGCGGCTCCATTGTGATGACGGTGTCCATCTGGTCGTAGTGCGTGATGTGTTCCTTCATGCCTTTCATCTCACGTATCTGCACGTTTTTCATGTGCCACATGAAGCGCACGTCGCCGATGGTGTCGTAGGCGATGCTGGCGGCGGAGAGATGGCAGATGAGTTTCTTTTCCTTGAACTGGTCCATCGTGAAGTTGTAGCCCGTGTGGGTGCGTCCGTCGAAATGCTGCATATAGGTGATGACGCCGGGTGCCACCTGCAGCTGCACGTTTTCGGCATAAGTGGCCACATTGTGCACGCGGTTGCGCTTGTAGGTGTTTTCGAAGTCCACGCGTTTGACATTGCCCCGGGGAATAATTTCCGCGCCGAGCACGAAACTCAAAAGGGCGATGATCAGGGTGCTTATCATGTAGGGCCGCAGCAGCCGTCTGTAGCTCACGCCGGCGGCCAGCATGGCGATGATTTCGCTGTTGTCGGCCAGTTTGGTGGTGAAGAAGATGACGGAGAGGAAGACGAACAGTCCCGAGAATAGATTGGCATAGAAGGGAATGAAGTTCAGATAGTAGTCAAAGACGATGGCCTCCCAGGGGGCATGCTTCTCGGCAAATTTGGCCACGTTCTCGTTGTAGTCGAAGATGACAGCGATGCTGATGATGAGCACGATGCTGAAAAAGTACGTGCCCAGGAATTTCCTGATGATATAGAGGTCGAGCTTCTTCACAGCCGTTGTCCCAGTTGTTCGATGACGCTGCTCTTCCACGTTGTGAAGTCTCCGGCGATGATGTGGCGACGTGCCGTCTTCACCACGTCGAGGTAGAAGGCCAGATTGTGTATCGATGCTATCTCGAGCGCCATCAGTTCCTGTGCCTTGAAGAGGTGGTGGATGTAGGCACGCGAGTAGATGCGGTCCACGGAGGCGGTGCCTTCGGGGTCGAGCGCCGTGAAGTCGTCGGCCCATTTCCTGTTGCGCATGTTCATCGTGCCCTGCCAGGTGAAGAGCATGGCGTTGCGTCCGTTGCGCGTCGGCATCACGCAGTCAAACATATCCACGCCGCGTGCGATGCCTTCCAGCAGGTTTTGCGGTGTGCCCACACCCATGAGGTATCGGGGGCGGTCTTTGGGCAGGATGTCGTTGACCACTTCTATCATTTCGTACATCACCTCGGTCGGTTCGCCCACAGCCAGTCCGCCGATAGCGTTGCCGTCGGCCCCCTTGTCGGCCACGAAGCGGGCGCTCTCCTGACGCAGATCCTTGTAGGTGCAGCCCTGCACGATGGGGAAGAGGCTCTGGCTGTAGCCGTATTTAGGCTCCGTCTCGTTGAAGCGGCGGATGCAGCGGTCGAGCCACCGGTGTGTCAGTCCCAGGCTCTTCTTGGCGTAAGCGTAGTCGCTGGTGCCGGGCGGGCATTCGTCAAGCGCCATCATGATGTCGGCGCCGATGCTGCGCTCGATGTCCATCACGCGCTCCGGTGTGAACATATGGCGGCTGCCGTCGATGTGGCTCTGGAAGGTGCATCCCTCTTCAGTCAGTTTGCGGATGCCCGTGAGGGAGAACACCTGAAAGCCGCCCGAGTCGGTCAGTATGGGGCGGTCCCATGTGCCGAACTGATGCAGTCCGCCGGCCTTTTCCAATATGTCGGTGCCGGGACGCAGGTAGAGATGATAGGTGTTGCCCAGAATAATCTGTGCGCCGACCTCTTCCCGGAGGTCGCGCATGAGGACGCCTTTCACGCTGCCCACAGTGCCTACGGGCATGAAGATGGGGGTCTCTATCTCCCCGTGGTCTGTGGCGATGCGCCCGGCTCTTGCCCAGGAGTTCCCGTCGCTGTGTTCTACCTTGAATGTCATTTCAGCAAAGCATAATCCAACACTTCACTCACGCGCTCCACGTAGTGGAATGAGAGCCCCTTGAGGTAGTCTTGCGGAATCTCCAGAATGTCCTTTTCGTTCTCCTTGCAGAGGATGATTTCCCGGATGCCGGCTCTCTTGGCGGCGAGAATCTTCTCGCGGATGCCGCCCACGGGCAGCACGCGGCCTCGCAGGGTGATTTCGCCCGTCATGGCCAGATTCTTGCGCACGCGGCGTCCGGTCAGCGCGGATGCCAGCGAGGTGGCCATCGTGATGCCGGCCGAGGGGCCGTCTTTGGGCACGGCGCCTTCGGGCACGTGGATGTGTATGTTGTGCGTCTCGAAGGTCTCTTCGCTCAGACCCAACTCAGCGGCGTGCGCGCGTATATAGGAGAGGGCCAGTCCGGCGCTTTCCTTCATCACGTCGCCCAGATTGCCCGAGAGCGTCAGCTTGCCTTCTTTGCCCTTCGAGATGGAGGTCTCGATGAAGAGTATCACACCGCCCACGCTCGTCCAGGCCAGACCCGTTACCACGCCGGGCAGTTCGTTGCCCTGATAGATTTCCTTCGTGTATTTGGGCTTGCCGAGCATCTCGGTGACGTCCTGCTTCTCTATCTTGCCGAGCTTCTCGCCCGAGGCCAGCTTCACGGCGCTCTTGCGCATCAGGCTGCCGATGGTCTTCTCCAACGCTCTCACACCGCTCTCGCGGGTGTAGTTTTCGATGAGGTATTCCATCGCAGCTTTACTGATTTTCAGTTCCTTATTCTCGCCCAGTCCGTTGGCCTCCTTTTCTTTCCGGACCAGATGACGCTGGGCAATCTCTATCTTCTCTTCGGTGGTGTAGCCCGAGAGTTCGATGAGTTCCATACGGTCCAAGAGGGGAGCGGGGATGCTCTGCACGTCGTTGGCTGTGGCGATGAACATCACCTTCGAGAGGTCGTAGTCCAAGTCGAGGTAGTTGTCGTGGAAGGCGTTGTTCTGCTCCGGGTCGAGCACCTCAAGCAGGGCGCTGGAGGGATCGCCGTTAAAACTGCCGTTGTTCACCTTGTCCACCTCGTCGAGCACGAAGACGGGATTGCCCACGCCGGCTTTCTCAATACCCTTAATGATGCGTCCGGGCATGGCGCCGACATAGGTGCGGCGGTGTCCGCGTATCTCGGCTTCATCGTGGAGTCCGCCCAGCGAGACGCGCACGTATTCGCGCCCTGTGGCTTCGGCGATGCTCTTGCCCAGAGACGTCTTGCCGACGCCCGGAGGACCGTAGAGACAAAGTATGGGGCTCTTCATGTCGCCTCTGAGCTTCAGCACGGCCAGATGCTCCAGGATGCGCTCCTTGACCTTCTCCATGCCGTAGTGGTCTCGGTCGAGAATGCGGCGGGCGCGCCTGATGTCGAGTTGGTCGCGCGAGCAGTTGTCCCAGGGCAGTCGGAGCAGCGTCTGCAGCCAGCCCAGCTCCACGTTGTAGTCGCTGCTCTGGGGCGGGATGCGGCGCAGCTTGCGCAGTCCTTTGTCGAAGACGGCCTTGACCTGCTGGCTCCAGTTCTTGTAGCGTGCCTCCTGACTCATCTCCTGGATGTCGCTCTCCTTGATGTTCACCTCGTCGTTTTCGCCGAGTTCAGTCTGCAGGTTGCGTATCTCTTGGTTGATGAACCATTCGCGCTGCTGCTTGGAGAGATCGGCGTTGGTCTTGCGCTCCACGTTGCGGCGTATGGTGAGCAGCTTCTTCATCTGCGTGAGCAGCTGCAGCAGCCGTGTGGCGCGCTCCGGTTCGGTGTCTTTGGACAGCATGCCGAGCTTCTCGGCCTGCGTGAAGGGAAACTGGCCTGCGATGCAGTTGACCATCAGCGAGGGCTCCTGATGCCGGAGCAGCGTGGCGATGAGTTCGGGGTTGGCCTTATCGTCCATCTCGCCGATTTCGTTCACGGTGGAGCGTATCTGCTGCGTCGTCACCAGATATTCCATGTCGTTGGGGTCTGCCGGGATTTCCGACAGGCTGGTCACGTGACCCTCGGGCATCCCTTTCGTCCAAATGATGGAATCGAGCCCGACACGGTTGGTGGCGCTCACAAAGGCGGCTTCGCTGCCGTCGGGCATCGTCATCACGTGAATCACCACGGCGGCCACGCCCATGTGCATCACGTCCTCATACTCCAACTCGCGGTCTTCGCTCCCGTCGGCCACACTGTTTTTCACCGGGATGAGCGCCACCGTCAGCTGCTTCTTTTCCGAGAGCTTGGCGGTCTTCAGGGCGCCCTTCAGCCTCAGCTGTATGTGGGTCGGCACGCCGGGAAACGGCACGTCGTCGGGCACCAGGATGATGGGCATGTCGCCCTCGTCGTGGCGGCGGCTGAAGTTCATGCCGTTGGGGTC
>CADAVI010000071.1 GCA_902791295.1 uncultured Bacteroidales bacterium
TACCAAAATCACAATCGGACTGGCTTCGCCCGAAGAGATTCTCGAGAACTCTTACGGTGAAGTGCTGAAGCCCGAAACCATCAACTATCGTACCTACAAACCGGAGCGTGACGGTCTCTTCTGCGAGCGCATTTTCGGTCCCACGAAGGACTTCGAATGCCATTGCGGCAAGTACAAGCGTATCCGTTACCGCGGTATCGTCTGCGACCGATGCGGTGTGGAAGTGACGGAGAAGAAAGTGCGTCGCGAACGCAGCGGACATATCGCTCTGGTGGTGCCCGTAGCCCACATCTGGTACTTCCGTTCTCTGCCCAACAAGATCGGTTACCTTTTGGGTATGCCCACCAAGAAACTCGACGCCGTCATCTACTACGAGAAATATGTAGTGGTGCAGCCCGGCATCCTGGGTCCGAAGGACGACAACGACGACCGTACGATACAAGACGGCGTTTACCGCACCTACGACGTGCTCTCCGAGGAGGAGTATCAGGCCGCTATGGACAAGCTCACGCGTGAGAATCAGATGCTGCCCGACGACGATCCTCAGAAGTTCATCGCCAAGATGGGTGCCGAGGCCATCTACGACCTCCTGACCAGAATCGATTTGGATAAGTTGAGTTATCAGTTGCGTGATATGGCCGGTGTGGAAGGTGCCCAGCAGCGCAAGAGCGAGGCTTTGAAGCGCCTTCAGGTGGTGGAGAGCTTCCGTGCCAGTGCCGGACGCAACAAGCCAGAGTGGATGATTATCAAGATTCTTCCGGTGATTCCGCCCGAATTGCGTCCCCTCGTGCCTCTCGACGGCGGCCGTTTCGCTACGAGCGACCTTAACGACCTCTACCGACGTGTCATCATCCGAAACAACCGCCTCAAGCGCCTCATTGAGATTAAGGCTCCCGAGGTGATTCTGCGCAACGAGAAGCGCATGCTCCAGGAAGCTGTGGACAGCCTGTTCGACAACAGCCGCCGCGCCTCCGCAGTGAAGAGCGAAAACAACCGCCCGCTGAAGTCCCTCAGTGACTCACTGAAGGGTAAGCAGGGACGTTTCCGTCAGAACCTCTTGGGTAAGCGCGTTGACTACTCTGCCCGTTCCGTCATCGTGGTCGGTCCCGAACTGAAGATGGGCGAGTGCGGTCTGCCCAAGCTCATGGCAGCAGAGCTCTACAAGCCGTTCATCATCCGTAAGCTCATCGAGCGCGGTGTGGTGAAGACCGTGAAGAGCGCCAAGAAGATTGTCGATCGCCGCGAACCGGTGATTTGGGATATTTTGGAGAACGTGATGAAGGGGCATCCCGTGCTTCTCAACCGTGCCCCGACACTGCACCGTCTGGGTATCCAGGCTTTCCAGCCCAAGATGATTGAGGGCAAGGCCATTCAGTTGCATCCGTTGGCATGTACGGCTTTCAACGCCGACTTCGACGGTGACCAGATGGCCGTGCACCTGCCTCTGTCCAACGAGGCCATCCTTGAGGCTCAGATTCTGATGCTCCAGAGCCACAACATTCTGAACCCCGCCAACGGCGATCCCATCACCGTGCCTTCGCAGGATATGGTGCTGGGCCTGTACTATATCACCAAACTGCGTCCCGGCGCTCTGGGCAGCGGCCTGACCTTCTACGGTACCGAAGAGGCCATCATTGCCTACAATGAGAAGAAGGTGGACGTACACGCTCCCGTGAAGGTGGTCGTGAATGACCTCCTCGAGGACGGCAGCTTCGGCAAACACATGATTGAGACCTCTGTGGGTCGCGTCATTGCCAACGAGGTGATTCCCGATGAAGTGGGCTTCTTCAATGACGTCATCTCCAAGAAGACACTGCGCGGCATCATCACCAACGTTATCAAGACCGTGGGTGTGGCCCGTGCTTGCGAGTTCCTGGACGGCATCAAGAACCTTGGCTATAAGATGGCCTACGAAGGCGGTCTGAGCTTCAACCTGGGCGATATCATCGTGCCCGAAGAGAAGAAAGCTCTGGTGGATGCCGGTAACGCCGAGATTGAGCGTATCACGTCCGACTATGCAATGGGTATGATTACGGACAAGGACCGTCACAACCAGGTTATTGAGACCTGGACCAAGGTCAACGCCGATCTGACCAAGGTGCTGATGAAGGAAATGGCATCAGCGGAGGACGGTTTCAACGCCGTGTACATGATGCTGGATTCCGGCGCCCGCGGTTCGTCCGGTCAGATCAGCCAGCTCTCCGGTATGCGCGGTCTGATGGCCAAGCCCCAAAAGGCCGGCGCCGAGCCTGACACCATTGAGAACCCCATTCTGTCCAACTTTAAGGAGGGTATGTCCGTGCTGGAGTACTTCATCTCCACCCACGGTGCCCGTAAGGGTCTGGCCGATACGGCCCTGAAGACAGCCGACGCCGGTTATCTGACGCGTCGTTTGGTGGATGTGTCGCACGACGTAATCATCACGGAAGAGGACTGCGGCACCCTGCGCGGTCTGGAGTGCACTGCGCTCAAGGACGGCGACGAGGTGAAGGTCAGCCTCTACGACAGAATCCTCGGTCGTGTCAGTGTGCACGATGTGATAAACCCGCTCACGAGCAAGTTGATTGTGGCTGCCGGCGAGGAAATCACCGAGCCTATCGCTCAGGAGATCGAAGACAGCCCCATCGAAATGGTGGAAATCCGCAGTGTGCTCACTTGTGAGAGCCGCAAGGGTGTCTGCATGAAATGTTACGGACGCAACCTCGCCACACGCCGCATGGTGCAGAAGGG
Source organism: uncultured Bacteroidales bacterium (assembly GCA_902791295.1). Lineage (GTDB taxonomy): Bacteria > Bacteroidota > Bacteroidia > Bacteroidales > Bacteroidaceae > Physcousia. Next base: position 2,731 of record CADAVI010000071.1, read on the forward strand.
CGAGGCTGTCGGCGTCATTGCTGCCCAAAGTATCGGTGAGCCCGGTACACAGCTGACACTGCGTACCTTCCACGCCGGCGGTGTGGCCGGTAACGCTGCTGCCAACGCCATGATCAAAGCAAAGTATGACTGCCGCATTGAGTTCGAAGAGCTCCGTACGGTTGACGTCAAAGACGAGGAAGGCAATCCCGCAATGATTGTCATCGGTCGTCTGGCGGAAGTTCGCTTCGTCGAGCCCAAGACCGGTATCGTCCTGCTGACCCAGAACGTGCCCTACGGCAGCACGCTCTATAAAGGCGATAAAGAGATGGTGAAGAAAGGTGATGTCATTGCAAAGTGGGATCCCTTCAATGCCGTGATTGTGACGGAGGCTCCCGGTAAGGTCAAGTTTATGGATGTCATCGAAAACGTCACTTATCGTGTCGATACCGATGAAGCCACCGGTTTGAGAGAGATGATTGTTATCGAGAGCAAGGACAAGACCAAGATGCCCGCCATTCAGATTCTGGATGCCAACAAGGAAGTCCTGCGCACTTACAACCTCCCCATCGGCGGACACATTGCAGTGGAGGACAAGCAGAAGATCAATGCCGGTGACATCTTGGTGAAAATTCCCCGCGTGGTTGCAGGCGGTGGCGATATCACCGGTGGTCTGCCCCGAGTTACAGAGCTGTTTGAGGCCCGCAATCCGTCTAATCCCGCCATTGTGGCAGAGGTGGACGGTGAGGTCACCATGGGCAAACTCAAGCGCGGCAACCGCGAAATCACCATCACTACGAAGGTGGGCGATCAGCGTAAGTATCTTGTGCCCCTGTCCAAGCAGATTCTGGTTCAGGACAACGACTACGTGCGTGCCGGTACACCGCTCTCCGACGGTGCTATCACTCCTGCCGACATCCTGGCCATTAAGGGTCCTACGGCCGTACAGGAGTACATCGTCAACGAAGTGCAGGACGTATATCGTCTGCAGGGTGTAAAGATCAACGACAAGCACTTTGAGGTTATCGTTCGTCAGATGATGCGTAAGGTGCAGATTGTGGAGCCCGGCGACACCCGCTTCCTGGAGCAACAGATGGTCGACAAGCTTGAATTCAACGAGGAGAACGACCGCATCTGGGGCAAGAAAGTGGTGACCGACGCCGGTGACAGCGACAAGTTCCAGAAGGGACAGATTGTCAGCGCCCGCAGCCTGCGCGACGAGAATTCACAGCTGAAGCGCCGCGACCTGCGCACCGTCCAGGTGCGTGACGCAGTGCCCGCAACCTCCACGCAGATTCTGCAGGGTATCACACGTGCCGCCCTTCAGACGTCCAGCTTCATGTCTGCAGCGTCCTTCCAGGAAACGACGAAGGTGCTCAATGATGCTGCCATCAATGGAAAGAGCGATACGCTCGAGGGTATGAAGGAGAACGTGATTTGCGGTCATCTGATTCCCGCCGGTACCGGTTTGCGCGAATTTGATAAGATTGTGGTACACACCCGTGAAGAGATGGAGCGCCGCCGTCCCATTTCCCGCTCCGTGTTCGACTACGATTTTGAATATTAATCATCAGAGGGTGGGGCAGTACGACCGTAGGGTTGTGCCGTCCCACCCTTTGTATAATTCAAAAAAACAGTGCTGAAGAGAACACTCGTCTTATTACTGCTGACTCTGGTGAGTTACAGCGTCCTGGCACAATATGTGCAAGGCGTGGTGTTGGACGATGCACTTAACGAACCGTTGCCCGGCGCCCATGTCTTCTATTTGGAGGACAAGACCACGATGCAGGTGACGGACTATAACGGACACTTCAAAATCCCTATCCGCAAGGGTACCCTGCAGGTGTCGATGATTGGATTTGAGACTTACAGCGTGGAGATATCAGGTTCAAAGCGTCTGTCTGTGCGTCTGAAAGAGGCTTCCTCCGTGATGAAAGAGGTGGAAGTCAAGGTTAAGAAACAGAAATACTCCCGCAAGAACAATCCTGCCGTGGAGATGATGAAGAAGGTGATTGCCGCCAAAGCAGACAATGACTTGCGCCGCAACAACTTCTTCTCTTACAGAAAATATGAAAAGGTGACTTTCTCACTGAACGAGTTCACAGAGAAAGTCTTCGACGATGATCACTTCAAGCGCTTCCCGCAGTTGAGGGAGCATGTGGAGTATTGTCCGGAAACGGGAAAGCTGATACTCCCGCTCATGGTGCAGGAGCAGGTGATGCGACGGGTTTACCGCAAGGAACCGCGCACCGAGAAGACCATTGTGGACGGTAAGCGTGACAATGGCGTCAACGAATTCTTCTCCATGGACATGCTGGAAACCATCATCGGCGACCTCTTCCGTGAAATAGACATCTACAAAGATAATATCCGATTCATGCAGCATGAGTTTGTTTCGCCCATTTCATCGACTCATGCTATAGCGTTCTATCGCTATTTCATTGTGGATACTTTGGACATCGCCGGCACGAAATGCTATCAGTTGGACTTTACGCCCAACAACAGTTACGATGTGGGTTTTTCCGGTGCTCTGTTTATTCAGGCTGATTCCTCGTGGCGTGTGAAGAGGGCGGAAATCTCCATTCCGAAGATGGCCAACCTCAACTATATGGACCAGTTGGATCTGCACCAGAACTTCATGACATTGCCAAGCGGCGATCAGGTGCTCTTCGACTCCAAGATGATTGCGCAGCTGAAGTTGGCCAATTGGATTCAGAAGGCTCAGGTGGAACGTGTGGAGCGCATGTCGGACTTCAGCTTCGACCCGATAGACAAGTCTGTCTTCAAGTTCAACGGCAACATAAAGATAGAATCCTCCGCCGAGATGCGTGATGAGGCGTTTTGGGAGAATGTCCGTCCCGTTCCTTTGACTAAGACGGAAAGTACGATGGATCTCTTCGTGAAGCGACTCTCGAATATTCCCGGATTCAAGCAGCTTCTTTGGGTGATGAAAGCCTTTATCGACAACTATGTTGAGACCAATATGGAGCCGACGAAGCCTTCCAAGTTCGATTTCGGCCCCATCAACACCACGTTTGCCTGGAACAAGGTTGAGGGCTTTAAGTTGCGTCTTTCCGGCATGACGACTGCGGCGCTCAACCCCCATCTGTTCGCAGAGGGTTACGTGGGCTACGGCTTCGGCGACAAACAGGTGAAAGGTATGGGTAAGGTGACCTATTCCATCAACGAAAAGAAAGCCTTACCTTTCGAATATCCGGTCAACAACATTTCTGCGGAGTACTATTATGACGTGGTGACGCCGACCGACCGCTTTATCGATACGGATAAGGATAATGTGGTCACGGCCTGGAAGTGGACATCGCTGGATCATCAGGCTTACACGCAGAGATTCCACCTCCAATACGACCGTGAATGGGAGAACGGATTGCGCTTTACCACCGGCTACCGCAGAGAACGTATGGAAGGTGCCCGCAACCTGTTCTATCAGGAAGTGCACAACCACGGCACCGGTTCGGATTGGGCGATGCCAGAGTTGGATATGAGATTTGATCAGCCTTTCAACCGTCGCTTTCTCACGTTGAGTGAGTTCCATGTACGCCTGGAGTGGCAACCCGGAGTCACTTGGCTGAACTCCAAGCAGCGTCGCCGTAAGACGAACTATGACTCCCCCGTAATGGCGATTGCCCATATTGTTGGCGTGAAAGACTTCCTGGGCGGCGATTACATGTCCAATCAGACCGTATTGGAGCTGGGCAAACGATTCTGGATGCGCTCTTGGGGCCGTTTTGATATTTACGCCAAGGTGCAGCGCCAATGGAACCAGGTGCCCTTCCCGATGTTGGTGATGCCGGCCGCCAATTTTTCCTATGTTATTCAGGACAACACGTTCTCGCTGATTGATAACTACGAGTTCCTGACGGATAAGAATGTCACGCTGATGTTGTCGTGGGAGATGAACGGAAAGCTCTTCAATCGCATCCCCGGACTCCGCAAGCTGAAAATTCACGAATTCATTGGTGCACGCCTCTTCTGGGGAGACCTTTCGGAGAAGAATAACCCCTATGCAGAGGTAAACCGCGACGGCAGTCCTTTGATGTATTTCCCCGGTTACTTCCAAGGGAACGGCACCTATAAATCCATTTTCCAGCCCCTGGACATGTCGCGTCCGTATATTGAATTGGTGGCCGGTATACACAACATCTTTAATCTGATACACATTGAGTATGTTCACCGCATCAACTATTTGCGCCCGGGCACTCAGACTTGGGGCATTCGTTACACTTTCCGCATGTATATGTAATGCGGCGCAGTTAAGCGCTGAGGAGTTCACCGTCGCAGCCTTTAATGTGGACGGTATGCCGCGCAGCCTCAATGTTGGGGGAATCAATGTGAACCTGAATCCCGATGCCAAGGAGGCGGCGGGAGCCACAGCCATCGGTATGAAGCTTAAGACGGAAGACTGGGATATCGTGGCTGCATCCGAAGACTTCAACTACCACAGCGAGATATGGAATGCCGCTTGGAACGGGGGAGTAAACGGCGGAGGCTTTTCGTCGTATAACTCTACTACACACAGAGGAAATATTTCGGTGAACGCCGGTACTCTGGCGAGATTTGTAGCGCAGCAGAGTCCTCTGTTCGATATCGACGGTTTGTGCCTGTTCTACCGATGGAACCGCGTGACGCCCTCCAACGAGTCGTGGACTTCGTGGAATGCGCACAACGGATACACCGATGACGGTGCGGACGGTATGATTGACAAAGGCTACCGCTACTACCTCGTCACGCTGGCCACCGGAGAGCAAATAGACGTATATATCCTCCACATGGACGCAGAAACCTCCGATGCCGACAACGCCGCGCGTGATGTGCAGCTGAAACAGTTGGCAGATGCCATCATCGCCACGCATAACGGTCGGCCGGTAGTGGTGTTGGGTGACACTAATTGCCGTTACACTCGTGACTACATAAAGGACCATTTCATCGACAGAATAGAAGCAGACGGCCGTTTCACCGTGCGTGACGCTTATGTCCAAAAAGTTTTGGGTGGCCTATATCCTGTGGTGGGTGCGAATGCCATCATGGATCAGGGGGACATCTCGGCCAATCGGCAACAGCACGGATATGATTACGGTGAGGTGGTGGACAAAGTGTTCTATATCAACACCACAGAGAGCGGTAAGCGTCTGTCGCTCGTCTCCTATATAATGGACTACAGTTTCAAGAACGATGAGGGTGAGCCTTTGGCCGACCACTGGCCCATCGTGGTGAAGCTGGATATTCACGACTACAATCCCGCTATCGACGATGAAGACGAACCTGGTGCAGGCCTGAGCGGCGAATATTATATCAGGAATGTTTCCAGCGGATATTTTCTGAAGCAGGGCGGCAAATACGATACCCACGCGGTGACTGGTACTTACGGCTCCCTGATGAAGCTTGTGCGCATGTCCGGCGGGAAGTACGCCATACAAAGTCCCATCGGCAATCTGATGCAGTCGGATCCTTGGATGGACGGCAGCAGTCAGAGCTTGTGGTATGTTTCTCAGGCCATTGGTAAAAAGAAATTATACTTTATCTATTACGACGAAGGGACTGTTAGGCGTGTTCTGGCTTCCAATTCATTGAGGTCTTATCCCCACGACCCGAATTACGCTTCCGTGACCATCTCCAGTTTCAATGCGAGCAGCAACCTGCAAAAGTGGGAACTCCTGACGAAGGAGCAGCTTATGGCGGAGATGGTGGAGAAGGCCTCGGAGACAACGCCCTACGAATGCACATTCCTTCTGCCCGGCGCGAACTTTGAAAGCAAGGACGACGGAAAGAAAGCCTGGTCGGGATGGCCGGTCAACGCCACGAAGATGACGTATAACGATTGCGGCGGCGCCATCGACATCACCAACGGCAATCCCTGTGCGGAGGTTTATTGTTCCAGTTACAGCGGGTTGACGTCTTACGGCACAGAATGGGAGGTGGGTCAGACGCTGACGGGACTGCCCGACGGCAAATACAAGGTCACGATGCAGGGATTCTATCGCGACGGCGAGATGAACCAGAACAATCCGGGCGCCATTCACGCTTATCTTTATGCCCGCAGCGGCGGAGTGGAGGAGAAAACTTCGCTTCAGAGCATGTATAACGCTCAATGCAGCAAAATCAGCAACACGGTGAAGAATAAGGACAAAGACGGCTACTTCATCCCCAACGGGATGGAGGATGCTACGTACTTCTTCAATGCCGGATACTACGAGAACGAGGTGACTGTGACTGTGACAGGCGGCACCCTGACTGTGGCTGTCGGCAAACCCGTCAAGACGAAGACAACCTCCGGATGGACCTGCTTCGATAATTTCCGCCTCTTCTATCTCGGCAATCCCGATTACGACGGGATAGAGAGTGTCGAAGCTGCAGAGACAACGAGCGGACGTTCGGAGAGGAAGATGCTTGAGAACGGCCGCATTGTCATCGTGAAAGACGGCGTGCGCTACAACACCGCCGGACAGCAGGTGCGTTAGAACTGCTCCAGATAGCGGATGCGGCTCTCCGTCGAGGGATGGGTGGCGAAGAGGCCGTTGAACCAC
>CADAVI010000072.1 GCA_902791295.1 uncultured Bacteroidales bacterium
TACGGACAATGCAAAAGCTGGCTCGACGGCGGCCTGAAACCCCGTGCCGTCACGCGCGACCTCGACTGGGGCATCCCCGTGCCTGTGGAAGGCGCAGAGGGCAAGGTGCTCTATGTGTGGTTCGACGCCCCCATCGGCTACATCTCCAACACCAAGGAGCTGTGCGACAGGAATCCGGGACTGGGGCCCTGGGAGAAATGGTGGAAAGACCCCGAGACGCGCCTCGTGCACTTCATCGGCAAAGACAACATCGTGTTCCACTGCATCGTGTTCCCCGCAATGCTCAAAGCACACGGCGAATACATCCTGCCCGACAACGTACCCGCCAACGAGTTTCTCAACCTCGAAGGCAACAAGATATCCACATCCAAAAACTATGCCGTCTGGCTCAACGAGTATCTCGAGGAGATGCCCGGACGCCAGGACGAACTGCGCTACGTGCTCACGGCCAACGCACCCGAGACGAAGGACAACGACTTCACCTGGCACGACTATCAGGCCCGCTGTAACAACGAGTTGGTGGCCGTTTACGGCAACTTCGTCAACCGCGCCCTGCAGCTGACGCAGAAATACTATGAGGGACGCGTGCCCGCGTGCGGCGAGCTCACGGCGTTCGACCGCGAAACCATCAGCGAATTCACCAGCGTGAAGGAGCGCCTGGAGTCGCTGCTGGAGGGCTTCAAGTTCCGCGAGGCGCAGAAGGAGGCCATGAATCTGGCCCGCATCGGCAACAAGTATCTCGCCGACTCCGAACCCTGGAAGGTGATTAAGACCGACCCCGAGCGCGTGAAGACCGTCATCAACATCTCGCTGCAAATCACGGCCAATCTGGCCATCGCCTTCGAGCCCTTCCTGCCCTTCAGCAGCAAGCGCCTGAGGGAGATGATAGCGATGGACGACTTCTCATGGGAGCAGATCGGCCGCATGGACCTCATGAAGGAAGGCACACAGCTGCCCCAACCCCAGCTGCTCTTCACCAAGGTGGAAGACAGCGAGATAGAGTTCCAGACAAAGAAGCTGGAGGAGACCCTCAAGGCCAACGAGGCCGCCGAGTGGAAGGCCCCCGAGGTGAAGCCCGTGATTCCCTTTGAGGACTTCGAGAAGGTGGACATCCGCGTGGGTCTGGTGAAGACCTGCGAGCGGGTGAAGAAGTCTAAGAAGCTGCTCAAGTTCACGCTGGACGACGGCAGCGGCAAGGACCGCACCATCCTCTCGGGCATCGCCCAGTGGTATGAGCCCGAACAGCTGGTGGGCAAGCGCGTGCTCTTCGTGGCCAATCTGGCGCCGCGCCAGATGATGGGCGAAACCTCCGAAGGCATGATACTCTCGGCAGTCAACTACGACGGCAACCTCTCCGTCACGACCACGCTCGGCGACGTGAAAGGCGGCAGCCAGGTGGGCTGATGCCGTGAAGACATAAAGAAGACAGAAAAGAAACAGGGAGTGAAGCGTCACTCCCTGTATTTTGACTCGCCCTTGTCGGCGAGCATCGACAGATAGCTCTCGTAACGCGAGAGGGCGATGCGCCCCTCCTCCACCGCCTCTCTCACCCGGCAGCCGGGCTCGTGGGTGTGGAGGCAGTTGCCGAAACGGCATTCGCGCCCCGTCTCGAAGATTTCGCGGAAGTAGTGACCCACTTCCTCCGGCTCCATATCGAAGGTGCCGAAGCCCTTGATGCCGGGTGTGTCTATCACGGCGCCACCGGCGGGACAGACGCTCTCGGGGAGCGCATACATCTCGGAAAAGGTGGTCGTGTGCATACCCGTGAGATGGGCCTCCGAGATGGCGGCCGTCCTGAGGTCGAGGCCCGGGACGAGCGCATTCAGGAGTGTGGTCTTCCCCACTCCGCTGTTGCCGCTCAGCAGCGTGAGCCCTTCGAGCGGCCCGAGCGAGAGCGACGAAGGATCGAGGGCGGAGACGGCGCGCGTCTCATAGCCCAACGACTCATAGAGGGCGCGCAGGCGGCGCAGCTCCTCCTGCTCTTCTCCGGAGAGCAAATCGCATTTATTGAAACAGATGACGACAGGCACGCGATAGGCCTCCGCCGTAGCCAGAAAACGGTCGATGAAGACGGTAGAGGTCTCGGGATGACGCAGCGTCACGACCAGCATCACCCGGTCGAGGTTGCAGGCGAGGATGTGGCTCTGCTTCGAGAGGTTGGAAGCCTTGCGGATGATGTAGTTGCGGCGGTCGTGCACCGCTGTGATAAGAGCCGTCTCCCCGTCGGGCGAAGCGACGATATCAACCCGGTCGCCCACGGCGACGGGATTGGTGGTGCGGATGCCGCGGATGCGGAACGAGCCTTTGACCTTGCACAAAAAAAGCCGGCCATCGTCCGTGCGGACGGTGGTCCAGCTGCCAGAGATTTTGGTGACGACGCCGCTCAAACGGTCATAATCTCCTTCTCCTTTGCGGCCATGAGTTCGTCGAGCTTCTTGATGTACTTGTCGTGCATCTTCTGCAGATTGCCCTCGGCGTCTTTCTCAAGGTCTTCGGAGAGTCCGTCCTTAATGGCCTTCTTGAGGCGCTCGTTGGTGTCGCGACGGGCGTTGCGCACGGAGACTTTGGCCTTTTCCACTTCTCCGCTGCATTGCTTCGTGAGCTGGCGGCGGCGCTCCTCCGTGAGAGGCGGGATGGTGAGACGGATGATTTCGCCGTTGTTGTCGGGCGTGATGCCGACTTCGGAGTCGATGATGGCCTTCTCGATGACCTTAAACATCGACTTGTCCCAAGGCTTGATGGCAATCGTGCGCGCATCGGGCGTCGTGACGCTGGCCACACCCGAAAGGGGGACCATCGTGCCGTAGGAATCCACGCGGATGCCGTCGAGGATTTTCACATTGGCCTTGCCGGCACGGATGTGTGCCAGAGACTCTTCGAGGAACATCACAGCCTCTTCCATTTTCTCCTCGGCCTCTGCCAAGGTTGCTTTTACGTCTAACATATAGGTCGTTTTTAGAGTTTTGCTGCATACAAAGATATGGAAATTTAGCACAAAGACCTCGGTTTTCGGCAAAAAGTTTTTTCTAAAAGGTTAAAATCTACGCATATTGCCGGACTTTGCCGAAAAAACAATACCTTTGTACCCGCAAACCGCACAACAACGTGAACATCGATACCCTGATAGCACAACAACTGGAGCAGTTGCAGCCCATCACGCTTCCGGAGATGAAGGAGATACGGCTGATGAACCGCACCGACACGAAATTCGTTTCGTCACCAACAAGGAGAAGCTGGCACAACTGCTGGAGCTCTGTCAGGGACAATACTACGCCCAGTTCAACGCCGGCAGCAAGATAGCCTCCTACAAGACCACCTATTGGGATACGGACGACCACCGCTTCTTCATGGATCATCACAACGGCCGCGCCCCGAGGCAGAAAGTGCGCGTGCGCACCTACTTGGACTCGCTCGACACCTTCCTCGAGGTGAAGACCAAAAACAACCACGGACGCACGAAGAAGAAGCGCATCCTGGTGCCCTCGCAGGAAACGGCGATGGAGGGAGAGGCCAACGACTTCCTCATGGGTCTGGTCCGCCGGCCGACAACGGACATACACCCCACGGTGCAGAATCAGTTCCGCCGCATCACGCTCGTCAACTACGGCAAGACCGAGCGCCTGACCATCGACTTCGACGTGCGCTTCCACAACTACGAGACGGACGAGGACAACGACGTGGGCAATCTCGTCGTGGTGGAGCTCAAGCGCGACGGCAACGTGTTCAGCCCCGTGCTCGCGCTGCTGCGACAGTTGCGCATCAAGCCCTGCGGCTTCTCCAAATACTGCATCGGCACAGTGATGACCAACCCCGGCATCAAGCAGAACAACTTCAAAGAGAAAATGATTAACTACCGTAAAATATCGAAACAGCAATGACCGAATTCATCCACCAGCTCAGTTCCGAGCTGAACAACATCAACTACGAATTGGCCGAAGCCATCGGCCTGACGCTGATTGACCCCGAACAGTTTATCGGCATCTTCGTTCGCTTCTGCCTGAATCTGGCCGTTGTGAGCATCATCGCACGCTACTTCTACTACCCCCGGAGCAAGCGCCGCGACTATATGTTCGTGTTCATCATCATGTCGATGAGCATCTTCATGCTCGTGAGTTTCATGGGCGGCGACTCGCTGCGCACGGGCGCCGCGCTGGGTCTGTTCGCCCTCTTCGGCATCATCCGCTACCGCACCGAGGCCATCCCCATCCGCGAGATGACCTATCTCTTCATGCTCGTGAGCACCAGCGTGGTCAACGCCCTCTCCTCGGCCAACTACCATCCGAAGGCCGACTACTGGGACGGCGTGGGCGTCATCACCCTGCTCTTCGCCAACTGCATCTTCATCCTGCTGGCCTGGATCTTCGAGAGGAGCAACCTGCTCAACGAGCATTGCTCCAAATACATCCGCTACGACAACGTGAACCTCGTGGCGCCCGAAAAGCGCGAAGAGCTCAAAGCCGACCTCGAGAAGCGCACCGGCCTGAAGATTATCTCCATCGAGGTGGGCACGATAGATTTCCTCAAGGACAGCGTCATCATCCGCATCTTCTACGATGAAGACATGGACCGCGGCAGCAGCATCGCCAACGCCGTACGCTTCAACAAACTCGGACAGCAATAAACGATGAAAAGACTCTTTTTCGCCCTCGCGGCGCTGACATCCGCCCTCGCGGCGGGCGCCCAAGCCTCGGACGACTTCGGCGTCTGGGGAGAATTCTCCTTCGAGAAAGCCCTCACGACGCGTTGGGACCTCGGACTCGAGACACACTTCCGCACAGAGGACAACAGCAGCTGTCTCGACCGTTGGGGCGTCGGCCTCAACGCCTCCTACAGGGTGCACAAATACCTCAAACTGTCCGCAGGCGTCGAACTGCTCAACGCCTACACCCCGAAGAAATACAAGACGTGGAAGAACGCCGGATGGGACGTGGACCCCGATGACGGCGTAGCCACACGCCGCACCGGATACAACGAGACCAACGCCTATTTCACGCCCAAGTTCCGCTTTAAATTCGACATCTCCAGCAGCGTGAAGATTGCCAAATGGGTGCGCATCAGCATCCGCGAGCGCTACCGCTTTGCCCGTGTGGGCTCCGTCAACGCCCTGCGCGTGAAATACCGCAAGACGGACACCTACACCGCCACCGACATCAACAACTGGCAGTGGGACCTCAGCGACGAAGGCGAATGGACCGCCGACCGCTCGGAGAACAAGGAGGAAGAGGCCTACAGCAACCACCAGTTGCGCAGCCGCCTGAAGGTGTCGCTCGACCGCAAACGTCTGCCCTGGCACCCGTTCATTTCAGGCGAACTGTTCAACAACCTCTCCGAGGGTATGGAGCTCTACAAGATTCGCACACAGGCCGGCTGTGAATACGAGTTCAGCAAGCACCACGCCATCTCGCTGGGCTACGTGCTCACCTTCCACAAGGAAGAGGACGGGGAAGGCTTCGGAGAAAGACTCCACGCCACCGAAATATCATATAGCATCAAATACTGACACGCACATGAAACGGTATCTCCATATACTCTCACTCCTCATGATGAGCACAGCGGCTTTCGTCTCATGCTCCTACGACGAATGGACGGACCCCGTCAGCACAGAAGTGCCCGAGCAGTCGTTTCTCGTGAAGGACACCATTAAGGTGAAGTTCACCGACGGCAGTGCCACGGTCGATGTGCCCGTAGGACGCGATGACGTCACATATACTGTCAACAACGGCATCGTCACTCTGACCAATGCCTGCGACACGGACGAACTGGTCTTCGTCCTCTCCGGCTCCAGCACCAACGGCGGCGTCATCTACAACGGCATCTACAAGTGCACGATGATTGTCGACAACCTCTCACTCGTCTCCCCCAGAGGACCGGCCATCGACATCGAGTGCGGCAAACGCATCGCCGTGAAACTCACCGAGGGCTCCGTGAACTATCTTGAGGATGCTGCGGGCGGTGGCCACAAGGGCTGCTTCTACTGCAGGGGCCACATCCAGCTTTCCGGCAACGGCGAACTGACCGTCAAGGGCAACACCGCCAACGGCATCCATGTGAAGGAATACCTGCGTGTGAGCAAGACGTTCGGCACGCTCAACATATCCGAGAGCGTGGGCCATGCCGTCAAGGTGGGCGAAGAGGTGGAGATTCACGGCGGCACCTTCAACCTGACGGTGAACAACGAAGACACCAAGGCGCTCAATTCCGACAGCACCATCACCATCAGCGGCGGCACGTTCAATGTTGTGGCCAACGGCGACGGCACACGCGGCCTGCAGGCCAACTACGACATTGAGATTAACGAAAACGACGGTCCCACCAACATCGTCGTGGAAGCCAACGGCGGCAAATGCTCCGATGAAAACGAGCATCGCTGCATGGGCATCAAGACCGACCTGGTCTTCAAGATGAGTGCCGGCTACGTGAAAGTGACCAAAGTGAAAAACTCCGCACGCGGCATCCGCTGTCTTTCGAAAGAACTGACAGGCGGCACCTGCGATGCAGAGTTTAAGGAGGGACTGTAGAAAAAGGGCGCGGCGTCAGTTGTGCACCAGCGTGCCGATTTCCTCGCCGTCCATCACGCGTTTGAGGTTGCCCTTCTCGTCCATGTTGAACACGTAGATGGGCAGATTGTTTTGCATGCACATGGCCGTAGCCGTGATGTCCATCACCTTCAGACCGCGCGCAATGACCTCATCGTAGGTGATGTCGTGGAACTTCGTCGCCGTGGGGTCTTTCTCCGGGTCGGCCGTGTAGATGCCGTCCACGCGCGTGCCTTTAAGCATCACGTCGGCCTCAATCTCGATGCCGCGCAGCGAGGAACCCGTGTCGGTGGTGAAATAGGGGGAACCCGTGCCGCCGCTCATGATGACGACTTCGCCGCGCTCCATGGCCTCAATGGCCTTCCACTTGGTGTAGAACTCACCGATGGGCTCCATGCGGATGGCCGTCAGCACGCGGTTCTTCTGCCCCACCGCTCCGAGGGCCGACGACAGCGCCAGCGAATTGATTACGGTGGCACACATGCCCATCTGGTCGCCCTTCACGCGGTCGAAGCCCTTGCCCGCACCGGTGAGACCGCGGAAAATGTTGCCGCCGCCGATGACGATACCGATCTGCACACCCGTCTGTGCGATTTCCTTGATTTGGAGGGCGTAGTCGTTGAGACGCGTCACGTCGATGCCCTGCTTCTGCTCTCCTGCGAGACTCTCGCCCGAAAGCTTGAGAAGAATTCTTTTGAATTTCATAGCTTTATTTTTACTTCTTTGAACGCATAGCGGCGAGCCTCGCCCCCGGCGTCCTCGATGATTAAATGTCCGTCGTGCTCCACGCGGGAGATGCGACCTTCAAACACCCCTCCGGCATCCTCGAATCTGCACTTCACGCCGCGCAGATAGAGACGCTCGTGGTAGTCCCTGCGAATGTCCTCACACTGACCCTCACACAGGCGCCGGTAGAGGACTTCGAAGGCAGTGAGGACGTCGTCCAGCAGCCGTTCTCTGTCCTCTTCCCTTCCCGTTTCCAGAGCCAGCGACGTGGCCGGAGCGGCCAGTCCGTCGGGAAAGTCCGTCTGGTTGACATTGATGCCGCAGCCGATGATGCTGCGCACCAGGCGCTTGCCCTGCAGGTCGTTTTCTATCAATATGCCGCACACCTTTCGCCCCGCCACATAGATGTCGTTGGGCCACTTGATGCGCACCTCCCGCTCCGGCAGACGCTCCTCCAGCGTCCGGGCGATGGCCAGCGCCATTGCCTGCGAAAGGATAAAGGCCTCGGAGGCCTGCACACAGGGAGGCTCCGTCAGCACACTGAAGAGCAGGTTGCGCCCCGTCTCCGAATACCAGCGGTTGCCCCTCTGCCCTCGCCCCGCCGTCTGCTCTTCTGCCACAGCAGCGAGCAGGTCGCCGTGCTCCCTCTTGATCATGTCGTTGGTGGAGGTGCAACTGTCGTAATGCAGTTTTTTCATGGGCGGAAGGCTCCTTCGTAGTGACGCACGCTGCCGTTGGTGACGCAAATCACGTCGAAACGGGCGTCGTCGTCGATGCAGTTTTCTCTCAGATAGGTGTCGGCCGCAGAAATCAGCAGCTGCATTTTCCTCGGTGTCATCGCGTCTTCCGGACGCCCGAAGAACTCGCTGCTGCGCGTCTTCACCTCCACAAACACCACCACACCCTCGCGCCGGGCCACAATGTCAATCTCCTTGTGTCCGCTGCGCCAGTTGCGCTCCACGATGAAGTATCCCTTGGCCACGAGATAGTCTGCCGCCAGGTCTTCGCCGCTGTTGCCTGTGTTGTTGTGCCGTGCCATCGCTCATGTGCGCTATGCGCGTTTCTTTTTGAAGAATTCGGTCATCAGCCGCGTGCACTCTTCGCACATCACGCCCTCCTCCACCACGGTCTTGGGGTGCAGCGCTTCGGGGGCGAAACGGCGGTAGCCGCGCTTCTCGTCGGGCGCTCCGTACACGATGCGCGATATCTGACTCCAGCCCAGCGCTCCGGCACACATGACGCAGGGCTCCACGGTGACGTAGAGCGTGCAGTCCTGCAGGTACTTGCCGCCAAGGTGCTCCGCTGCCGCCGTGATGGCCTGCATTTCGGCGTGCGCCGTGACGTCGTGCAGATGCTCCGTGAGGTTGTGGCCGCGCGCTATAATCTGGCCCCGGCACACAATGACGGCACCGACGGGCACCTCGCCCGCCGACTCCGCACGCCGCGCCTCGTCGAGCGCCGCCTTCATGAAGCGCCCGTCATTCTCCATCGAGCGAGTCCCAGTATTCCGGCTGTCCGTCCACAATCCAGCGGACGTCGCCGGCATCGAACGTGCCTATCTTCTCCTTCCGGGCCAGCTTGGCCATGAAGGCGGCAGCCTCGTCGATGTCGATTTCGCTCTCCTCCCCGTCGCTGTCGGCCAGGCCGGCCTGCTCACAGTATTCCGCAAAGGCGTCCAGGAAGTAGTAGAGGTCGTCCTCGGAGAATTTGTCCTTGACCTCCTGGGGCAGATACTTTCGGATGAAATCCACCGTCTGGCGGTCTTCTTCGGCAAAGAGCATTTCTTCGTTTTCCATAGAGCGGTGATAATCAGAGCAGTTTGTTGAGTTTTTCCTCCAGCACCGACTGCGGGCAGAGACCCACCTGGATGTCGCGCACCTCGCCGTCCTTCAGGAACACGACGGTGGGGATGCTGCGCACGTTGAACTGCATGGCCAACTCGTCCTCTTCGTCCACGTTGCACTTGCCCACGATGGCCTTGCCGTCGTAGGCCTCGGCCAGAGCTTCGATGAGGGGTCCCATCTTCTGGCAGGGACCGCACCATGTGGCCCAGAAGTCAATCACTACGGGTTTGCCTGTGGCGACCAAAGCGCCGAAATTGTCATTGTTGATAGTCATGGCTGTGTGTATTGGGTTAAACAGGTCATATTATGCGTTGATTCTGTATTCTATGCGCTCGTCCTCTTTGAGCATCTGCAGCAGCGGCCGCGTCACCCGGATTTTTTCTCCGGTTGACACCATCTCCAGTCGGGTGCCCGAGGCTCCGGTGATGGTGAAGTGCAGCGACGTGGTGCCCTTCTCGCCCTCTGCGGGTCTGCTCAGGTTGGCAAACTCCGCCACGAAGTCCTCGTTCAGCGCCTCGATGGGCATGTGCACGGTGAGCGACTCCACCATCTTGTCGGCCACATCGTGGAGCATCTCTATGCTGCCGATGCGTAACTCCAGCTTGCTCTCGTCGTATTGCCTGCCCTGCACGCGTCCGGTGATGAAGAGAATGGCGCCGACGGCCATATAGCCACCCCACTTGGGCCAGTCCTGGCCGAAAAGGGCCACTTCACCGCTGCCGCTGTAGTCCTCTATCGTGGCAATGCCGTAGGGCGCACCGCGCCTGGTGACGCCCTGACGCAGCCCGGTGACGATGCCGCCGAACTGCACCTCCTGCCCGTTGTAGGGTGTGAGGTCTTCCATCGCATTCATGTGCAGGTTGCAGATGTCCTGCAACACCACGGCGTATTCGTCCAGCGGATGGGCGCTGAGATAGATGCCCACCAGGTCGCGCTCCTTATTGAGCAGTTCTATCTTGCTCCAGGGCTCTGCCTGGGGGATGGGCGGCGTGGTGATTTCCACCATCTCGCTGCCGAAGAGGGAGTATTCGCTCTCCATCTTGCTCTGCTGATAGCAGTTGCCGAAGCGGGTCAGCGTGTCGAGGAACTTCTCGCCGTGCGCGTTGACACCCAGAAACTGCTCGCGGCGCAGCTGGTCGCTGAAACAGTCGAATGCACCGCTCAAAGCCAGGCTCTCCAGACCGCTGCGCTTCACGGCCGACATGGGCACGCGCTGCACGAAGTCGAAGATGTCCTTGTAGGGCCCGTTCTGCTCGCGCTCCGACACGATGGCGGCGGAGGCCGCTTCGCCCAGACCCTTGATGGCGGTCAGTCCGAAGCGTATTTGCCCGTCGCGCCCCACGCCGAAGTTGCCGTGCGACTCGTTCACATCGGGCCCCATCACCTTGATGTGCATGGCGTTGCACTCTTCCAGCAGCTTCGTCACCTCCTTGATGTCGTCCTTGGCTCTGGTGAGCAGGGCGGCCATGAACTCCTGCGGATAGTGCGCCTTGAGATAGGCCGTCTGATAAGCCACCCATGAGTAGCAGGCCGCGTGCGACTTGTTGAAAGCGTAGGAGGCAAACTTCTCCCAGTCGGTCCATATCTTTTCCAGTATCTTGGGGTCGTGTCCGTTTTTCGTGCCGCCCTCGATGAATTTGGGCTTCATGGCATCGACGATGTCCTTCTTCTTCTTACCCATCGCCTTACGCAGGGCGTCGCTCTCGCCTCGCGTAAAATTGGCCAACAGGCGTGACAACAGCATGACCTGCTCCTGATACACCGTGATGCCGTAGGTGTCCTTGAGGTATTTCTCCATCACGGGCAGGTCGTAGGAGATGGGCTCGCGTCCGTTCTTTCGGGCGATGAACGAGGGGATGTAGTCCATCGGGCCGGGGCGGTAGAGGGCGTTCATGGCGATGAGGTCCTCAAACACGGTGGGATGCAGTTCCTTGAGGTATTTCTGCATGCCGGCCGATTCAAACTGGAACGTGCCCACCGTGCGCCCCTCCTGATAGAGCCGGAAGGTGAGCTCGTCGTCGATGGGGATGGTGTTGATGTCCACGTCGATGCCTCTTGACTCCTTGATGACGCGGCAGGCCTCCTTCATCTGCGAGAGCGTCTTCAGGCCCAGGAAGTCCATCTTAATCAGGCCGGTGCTCTCGATGACGTGGCCGTCGTATTGCGTCACGGCGGTCTTCTCGCCGGGGAAGTCGGGGTCGTCCGCCGTGGACACGGGCACGTGCTCGTAGATGGGGTCGCGGCAGATGATAAAGCCGCAGGCGTGGATGCCCGTGCCGCGGATCTGTCCCTCCAGCATACGGGCGTATTTGATGGTGTTTCTCTCGCGCGAGTCCTGACTGTTCTCGGCCATCTGCAGCTCGGGGGTGCACCTGATGGCGTTGTCGAGATTCATCTTCAGGTCCTTGCCGTTGAGCGACAGGCGCTCGGGGATGGCCTTACACAGGGCGTTGGCCTTGTCCAGCGGCAGACGCTCCACGCGGGCCACGTCCTTGATGCTGTTCTTCGTGGCCATGGTGCTGTAGGTGATGATGTGGGCGCAGTTGTCTTTGCCGTATTTCTCCATCACCCATTTCAGCACCTTGCCGCGCCCGTCGTCGTCGAAGTCGGTGTCGATATCGGGCAGCGAGATGCGGTCGGGGTTGAGGAAACGCTCGAACAGCAGATCGTATTTCATCGGGTCGAGTCTCGTGATGCCCAGACAGTAGGCCACCACACTGCCCGCCGCACTGCCGCGCCCGGGTCCCACCCACACGCCCAGCTCGTTGCGGGCCGAGTTGATGAAGTCCTGCACGATGAGGAAGTAGCCCGGGAAGCCCATGGTCTTCATGATGTGCAGCTCGAAGCGTATGCG
>CADAVI010000073.1 GCA_902791295.1 uncultured Bacteroidales bacterium
CTCGCCGCCATCGACGAATGCTACGATAGAAGGCGTGGTGCGCTTGCCCTCGCTGTTGGCAATAACAACGGGCTCGCCGCCCTCAAATACGGAAACACAGCTGTTGGTGGTTCCGAGGTCAATACCGATAATCTTGCTCATAGTTGTATGTTTTTAGTTTAATTGTTCAAATGGTTTAAGAGTTTAAAGAACTCACCCGACAAAACAGCAAAGCCCGTGCCAAAGGGGAGGCACGGGCTCTGTGTCAGTAAAAAAGTGTCAGAATGTCAGTCTTTACGCTTCAATCTCGGGATTACCCTTGATGGCGTCTGCTATCTTGGCAGAAATCTCGTCGGCCAATTCGGGATTGTCCTTCATCAGCTGCTTGACGGCATCGCGTCCCTGAGCCAGTTTGCTGCCGCCATAGGAGAACCAGCTGCCGCTCTTCTCGATAATCTTGTAGGCCACACCCAAATCGACAATCTCACCGACACGGGAAATGCCCTCGCCGAAGGTAATCTCAAACTCGGCCTTGCGGAACGGAGGCGCCACCTTGTTTTTCACCACCTTGACCTTGACCAGGTTGCCCACGACCTCGTCGCCGTCCTTGATGGCCGACGACTTGCGGATATCGATGCGTACTGAGGCGTAGAACTTCAGGGCGTTGCCGCCCGTCGTGGTCTCGGGATTGCCGAACATGACGCCGATCTTCTCGCGCAACTGGTTGATGAAGATGCAGCAGGTCTTGCTCTTGGCGATGGTGGAGGTGAGCTTGCGCAAAGCCTGACTCATGAGGCGGGCCTGCAGGCCGACCTTGTTATCGCCCATGTCGCCCTCAATCTCTGCCTTGGGCGTGAGCGCGGCAACAGAGTCGATGACGACGATATCCACCGCAGCGGAAGCTATCAGTTGCTGGGCAATGGCCAAAGCCTGCTCTCCGTTGTCGGGCTGGGACATCAGAAGATTCTCCGTGTCCACACCCAGATTCTTGGCATAGAAGGGGTCGAAGGCGTGCTCCGCATCAATGAACGCTGCAATGCCGCCGGCCTTCTGAGCGTTGGCAATAGCGTGTATGGCCAACGTGGTCTTGCCGGACGACTCCGGGCCGAAAATCTCAATGATTCGCCCTCTGGGGAATCCGCCCACACCGAGCGCGGCGTCGAGACCGATGCTGCCGGTGGGAATCACCTCTACAGGCTCCACAGCCTGCTCGCCGAGCTTCATGACGGACCCCTTGCCAAAGTCCTTTTCTATCTTACTCAGGGCCGCCTGAAGCGCTTTGAGCCTGTCGTCCCTGGAATCCGTTGCTTGTTTCTCTGCCATAATATTATAATGATGTATGTGTGTAAATTTTTAATTTTTAATTTTTAATTTTTAATTATACATTACTCCTCAGAGCTCCAGATCAATGTCGAAGAGCTCGTGCCAGGGAAGCCCCTGCAGGTTGAGCTGCTCCATGAAGGGATCGGGATCGAACTCCTCCACATTGTGCACACCGGGCTTCGCCCACTTGCCCGTGAGGAACATCATGGCACCAATCATCGCCGGCACGCCGGTGGTGTAGCTGACGCCCTGCATGCCCGTCTCACGGTAGGCTGCCTCGTGGGAGCAGTTGTTATAGACGTAGTAGGTGCGTTCCTTCCCGTCGCGCTGTCCGCGGATGCGGCAGCCGATGGAGGTCTCGCCCTCATAGTTCTCACCCAGATCCTGGGGATTGGGCAGGACGGCCTTGAGGAACTGCAGCGGCACAATCTTCACTTTGACCATTGAACTTTGACCATTGACCGTTGAGTCGGCCAGAGGAGCCTCGTACTCCACCTCGTCGATGCGCGACATGCCGATGTTCTGAATCACGTCGAGATACGTGAGATACTGCTGGCCGAAGGTCATCCAGAAGCGGGCGCGCTTGATGGTTGGAGCAGATATGACTCGCGCGGACCGATGTTGGGATAGTTCAAGGGCTTGTGAATCTCCATGGGCTCGGTCTCGATGTAGCGACCGTTCTCCCAATAGAGGCCCTTCTGCGTGATCTCGCGGATGTTGATTTCGGGATTGAAGTTGGTGGCGAAAGCCTTGTGATGGTTGCCGGCATTACAATCGACGATGTCGAGATACTCAATGGCATCGAAATGATGCTTGGCGGCATAGGCCGTGAAGACCGACGTCACACCCGGATCGAAGCCGCAGCCGAGGATGGCCGTGAGGCCGGCCTTCTCGAAGCGCTCGCGGTAGGCCCACTGCCAGGAATACTCAAAATGAGCCTCGTCCTTGGGCTCGTAGTTGGCCGTGTCCATGTAGTTGCAGCCGCATTCAAGGCAGGCATCCATGATGGTGAGGTCCTGATAGGGCAAGGCCAGGTTGATGACCAGCACGGGCTTCCAACTTCTGAGAAGCTCCACCAGCTGAGGCACACTGTCGGCATCGACGGCGGCCGTCTGCACGTCGGTGCCGTATTTTTCATTGAGCACACGCGCCAAAGCGTCGCACTTGCTCTTGGTGCGCGAAGCAATCATCACCTCGGTGAAGACGTCCTTGTTCTGACACACCTTGTGGGCACACACGGTGGCAACACCGCCGGCGCCTATGATAAGAATTCTACTCACGTCGCTAAAAATCTTTATTTAATGTATATGCGATAGTCTTTCACACTCTCGGGAGCGCCCTGCTCGGCACGCGGCAGATACTCCAGCGCGGTGACGGTCTGCACACTGCCCAGGTCGATATAGAGCAGATGGGGCGCTGCACTCCCCTTCTCCGTGCGCCAATAGGTGCTCTCCTGAAGGTCGAACACCTTGTCGCCCATGTGGTTGCCGTTCTCCTCCTCGGAGGTGGCATACTTCGTCGTCCACGACTCGCGCGAAAGGCGCTTGCCATCCTGACCCTGAAGGTAGATCTCGGCAATGGCCACACGGTCGCCCGCCTTCTGAGTGGAGCGACACTCGATGGCCAGATAGCGGCCCTTGGCGGGAGCGGCGAACTTCACCGTCTGCCAGCCGTTGCCGCCGGAGAAAGCACCGGACGCCGCAGGCGTGTCGCTGTTGAGGTCGGGCTTGTCGCCGATGTTGTTGTGCTTGTTGCTCTTCTCGAGCTGCAGCTTGTTCAGCTCGGGCTCTGCCTGGCCCCAGACGACGGGCTGCTTCGGGCCGACGACGTCGAGGACGATGATTTCGTTCTTGCCCTTCTTCAGCCAACAGCCAGGCACATAGAGTGTCTGTTGCGGACCTATCGACCAGATGCGGCCCATAGCATGACCGTTCACCCATACCTGTCCCTTGCCCCACGTCTCGAAGTTCAGGAAGGTGTCGCCTACCTTCGAGAGGTTGAAGTAGCCGCGATAGTAGCCACTCTTTGACTTTTCGGTAGGTCTGTTCATGTTGCTGTTTTCAACCATTTTGATTGTCTTTACAGCTGTTTCATAACTGTCATCGATGGCCAAATGCCACCATAACTGCGGTTTCCATGTCACTTCGTTGTTGTCAACATCGGCAGTAAGAGTCACATCACCAATGATGCCTTTGTAGTCTTTGATGGCACGTCCGAAGTTAATGCGACCCATACCCTCAACAAGGATGTTCAGCTTCTGTCCTTTCTTGACTGGGGGCAACGTGATTGACTTCTCGTTCTTCACACGGTCAATCTTGCCGATATAATCACCATTGATAAAGACTTGTCCAAAGTCGTGTATCTCAGCAGTAAGTACGCTCTGGACAGGTATTTCAGGAAGGGTTGTTGTGTAAAGTATCATGCCCCATCCCATATCCATTTCCTCAAAGGTCTTGAGCGTACCTTTCTCTTCCTTGCCAATGGCAAACCAAAGATCTGAGAATGTTTTCAGCTCGAACTTAGGAACAGTGATGATGGGCATCGGTGCCTTGGGCACAGCGGGCAGTTTCTTGTCGCTGTACTTCTGCATCATCTCGCGCAGCTCGAAATACTTCGGCGTGGTGTGGCCATATTCGTTGATGGGCGCGTCGTAGTCATACGAGGTCACGTCGGGAGCAAAGCCGGGGCTGTTGGCGCCGGCCCAGTGGCCGAACGACGTGCCGCCGTGGGTCATATACAGGGAGAAAGAGATGCCCTTGGAGAGCATTTCATCCATGCCTTCGACCATAGCCTTAGCGGGGCGGGTCTCATGACGGGCGCCCCACTTGTCGAACCATCCGCTCCAGAACTCAGAGCACATCTTGGGGGCGTTGGGGCGCAGCTCGCCCAGGCGCTTGAACTGCTGGTCGATGTTGGCACCCGTGCCGAAATTCATCGTCCAGGTGAGATCGTCCAGGCCGTTCTTCTCGAAGTTGGAAGCCCAGTCGCACTGGAAGAGCGCCAACTCGCTGCCGTAGATGCCGCGCAGGCAGTCGCGAATCTCGCTGACGTAAGGCTTGTCCTCGCCGTAGGAGCCGTATTCGTTCTCCACCTGCACCATGATGATGGGGCCGCCCTTCTGAATCGTGAGACCGGAGAGCTGCTCACCCACCTTCTGCTCGAAAATCTTGACACGCTCCATGAAATAAGGGTCACGCTCACGCAACTTGATATCCTTTTTCTTCAGGAGCCACCAAGGCAGACCGCCCATCTCCCACTCCGCACACACGTAAGGACCGGGACGCACGATGACGTACATGCCGTTCTTCTGAGCCAAACGGCAAAACTCGGCCACATCATTGTTGCCGGAGAAGTCGAACTGCCCCTCCTGCTGCTCGTGGATATTCCAGAAGATATAGATGCAGACCGTGTTCATACCCAATGCCTTACACATCTTGATGCGATGGTCCCAATAAGGACGGGGGATACGCGGATAATGGACCTCGGCGGCCTTCACGATGAAAGGTTTGCCGTCCAGCAGAAAAGTGCCCTCACCCACAGTGAAAGTGCCGGGCTTGGCGGCCTGCATGCCTGCACACACACAAAGCAGCGCAGAGCAGAATAAAATACGGAAAATACGTGTCATTAAAAGAGAAGTTTAACAGTTTTCGGAGGACAAATATACCTATTTTCACCCACATAGGCAAACAAATAGCCGGAAAAGTTGGATGAAAGAGAAAAAAAAGATAATTTTGCGGAAAATATCACATGCTATGAGTATGATCTCCTGCCCCGAGTGCGGCAAACGAATCTCATCAATGGCCTGGACCTGCCCGCATTGCGGCACCGAAATAAAAGACCATTTAGTGGAATGTCCCAAGTGCGGCGGCTACATGCTGGACACGCAGAGAGTCTGCAAGAAATGCGGTAACGAAAGCCCAGACACACAAGACGAAGAAGCCGTTCACCCCGGGAGTGAACCTTCGCTGCCGGGGGACATGCGCCCCAAGCACAAGTTCCACCTTGGACTGTGGGCCACGGTGCTGGTTATCCTGACAGCTGCCGCAGCTGTGTACTACGGCCTCATAAAATACGAAGAGGAAACACAAGCACGCCAAGAGGCTGAAAGAGAAGCCGCCATGAAGATGGCGCTGGCCATTCAGGAAGAGCAGGCCAGGCAGTGGCGCCAGGTGGCCGAATGCGACAGCATTGAGTTGCTGGAACAATATGTAAAAGAAAACCCGGACAGTAAATTTGCCGGGTTTGCTTTGGATCGTATAGACAGCCTCCGCCTCAGAAAGGCAGAGATTCGTTGTCAGGAGCTTGCTCCAAAAGGAGCAACAGACGGAGCTGCAGCCATAGGAGCAACGTCCACATTGCGGTCTACAGCCCAGGCACGGATGGAGTTGAACCAACGTCCATCGCTCGTCTCGCGGGCGTCAATGTCAAAGCTCACACGAAGCGTCTCGCCCACCTGAATGTTCATCTGCTGAATGCGGTCGGAGCCGAACACTTCAAACACCATCTTACGGGCAAAACGTTCGCCCTGAGTTTCAAGTACATAAGAAGCCAGTTGCCACTCTGAACCGGTGCGCTGACTGACACCGCTGCGCAAGGGAAGCGCAGCAATAATTTTACCAGTTAATTCCATTTATATATTGGGTTTAATTTTTAATCCGGACGCAAAAGTACGAAATCTCGCCGAGAAAAACAAATTATCTTGTCAGTTTTTTCCCCTTTCATGTTTTTAATTCAGAAATTTTCCCTATATTTGCAGGCGATATCGAATAAAATCAAACGACAAACACTAACAAAATACACATAAAAACGCTATGTTGCTGAAAGTTTCAAGCACGGCTCTCATGAGCCGACTGAGTGTCGCCAGTAAGGCTTTGGCCTCAAAAAACTCACTCCCCATCCTGGACTGCTTCCTCATTGAAGTGGAAAACGGACGTATGGTCATTACGGCCAGCGACGCCGAAAAAAGCCTCATCACCTCCGTGCCCGTACTCGAACAGGAAGGCACAGGCCGATTCTGCGTTTCGGCCAAGAAAATGATGGACGCCGTCCGCGAAATACCCGAGCAGCCTATAGAACTGCGCGTGGACGAGGAGAACTACAGAATTCAGGGCAAACACGCCACCGGCACATTCAACATCACCGGACAGAGCGCCGATCCCTACCCGACCCCCCGTACACTCAGCGACGAAGGCACCTGTTTCAGTCTGCCGGCCAACGTTATCACCAACGGAATCAGCCGCACGCTTTTTGCCACAGCCAACGACGAAGTGCGTATGGTCATGAACGGTGTCTATTTCGATATCCACACCGACCACATCATCTTCGCCGCGACAGACGGACGCAAGTTGGTGAAAGACTTGTATAAAGGTGTTCAGACCGGTGTGGAGGGCAACTTCATTCTGCCTAAGAAGGTTGCCAACATACTGCGCAGCGTGCTTCCGGCCGGCGATGACGCCGTTGAGGTCCGTTACACTCAGGATCGCGCCACCATCAGCACCCCCGATATGACAATGCACTTCCGCTTGATTGAGGGCAACTACCCTAACTACAATGCCGTCATTCCTCAGAACAATCCCTTCCGTGCCACAGTGGACCGCCTGTCTCTGACCAGTGCCCTGAAACGCGTGCTGGTGTTCTGCAATCAGGCCAGCGGTCTGGTTAAGGTGGAGCTCAGCGAAGGCACCATGAAGCTGACCGGCCAAGATAACGAATACAACACCAGCAGCGAGGAAATTATCCCCTGCGACTACTTCGGCAACCACATCGCCATCGGATTTTCCTGCCAGTTTATGTTGGAGATCGGCAACATACTGGAGAGCGACAATATCGTTATCGAATTGGCCGATCCCGCACGCCCCGGTGTTATCAGACCGGATGTATCGCCTGAAAACGAGGAAATTCTTATGTTGCTCATGCCCATGAGAGTGGATGATTGATAAAAAATGTCATAACGGTATAACGCAAGAAAAAGAGAACAACATGGCATTGAAACTGGACCGTCCGCTCATTGTCTTCGACCTGGAAACAACCGGCTTGGACATCGCCACGGCACACATCATACAAATCGCCTACATCAAGGTGCTCCCCACAGGAGAGGAGAAGTCCGTCAGCCAACTGATTAACCCCGGAATGCCCATCCCCGAGGTGGTGCAGGAACTCACCCACATCACCGACGACATGGTGAAAGACCAGCCAACGTTCAAGGAAGTGGCCAACGGGCTTTACGAAGAGTTCAACGGCTGCGACTTCGCCGGCTTCAACTCCAACAACTACGACGTGCCTCTGCTGATGGAAGAATTTGCCCGCGTGGGCATCACCTTCGACATGAGCGGCGTAAGGCTGATTGACGCCTTCACCATCTTCACCAAGATGGAGCCGCGCAACCTCGCTGCTGCCTACAAGCACTACTGCGGGCGCAAGATGGAAGAAGACTTCCAGGCGCACCTGGCCGACCAGGACACCGCTGCCACATGGGCAGTATTGAAGGGAGAACTAGAAATGTATTCTGCAGATAACCAGAAAGAAGAAGACAGAATCCTCCCGCAAGACTTGAATGCTCTGCACAAATTCTGTAACCCCTGTCAGAAGGTGGATTTCGCCGGCAAATTTGTCATACCCGAAGAAGGTGCAGAGCCCGTCATCACCTTCGGCAAGCACAAAGGCAAGACCGTGCATGAAGTGCTGCTTAAGGAACCCGGCTACTACACATGGATGATGCAGGGCGACTTCACGCTCAACACCAAACAGATGCTGACGGCACTGAAACTAAAATACAAGCTCTGAATGCTGAAAGGCAAGAAAATCGTATTGGGCATCACGGGCAGCATTGCCGCCTACAAGTCATGCCTCATCATCCGGCTGCTGAAAAAAGCCGGAGCAGAAGTGCAGGTAGTCATCACGCCGGCAGGCAAAGAGTTCATCACGCCGATAACACTCTCTGCCCTCTCCCAGAATCCCGTCATCTCGGACTTCTTCGCCCAAAGAGACGGAACGTGGCACAGCCATGTGGCGCTGGGACTGTGGGCTGACGCTATGCTGATTGCCCCCGCAACCGCCAACACCATAGGAAAAATGACGCACGGCATTGCAGACAACATGTTGCTGACCACCTATCTCTCCATGAAAGCGCCGGTATTTATTGCGCCGGCTATGGATTTGGACATGATGGCCCACCCCGCTACGGAAGACAACCTGCGTCTGCTCCGCGAGCGAGGCGTCAGCGTCATGGAAGCACAAAGCGGTTTCCTGGCCTCCACCCTGGAAGGGAAAGGACGCATGGAGGAGCCCGAAAACATCGTGCAGCAACTCTCTGACTATTTCGCACAAAAGGAAGGCGACCTCAGCGGCAAGAAGATACTGATTACCGCCGGCCCCACTTACGAGAAGTTGGACCCCGTGCGCTTCATCGGCAACTACTCCAGCGGAAAAATGGGCTATGCTTTGGCCGAGGATTGTGCTTCGAGAGGAGCACAGGTGATACTGGTGAGCGGTCCCACAGCACTCACGCCAAGGAGCGCACTGATACAGCGCATATGCGTAGAAAGCGCTCAAGAGATGCACGATGCAAGTATCAGGGAATTCCCCAACTGTCAGGCCGCTATCCTCTGCGCCGCCGTAGCAGACTTCACACCGAAGAACACGGCCGAAGAGAAAATCAAGCGCGAAGGCAACACCCTGCACCTTGACCTGTGCCCGACACCGGACATCGCCGCCACACTGGGTCGGATGAAGCGCGAAGGACAGGTGATGGCAGGCTTTGCTCTTGAGACCTGCGATGAAACAGCACACGCCCGCGAGAAACTGGAGCGCAAGAATTTGGACTTCATCGTGCTCAATTCGTTACGCGATAAAGGTGCCGGATTCCGCACAGACACCAACAAGGTCACCATGATTGACGGAAACGGTGAAGAGGCGTTGCCCCTGATGTCAAAACAAAAAACGGCGGCACATATCGTTGATAAACTGGTCGGGCTGCTATGAAACGTCACCTACTTTCCCTCTTTCTGCTGCTATGCTTAACCGTCGAATGTGCGGCGCAGGAACTGAATGCCAAAGTAATCATCAACTCCCAGAAAATCAGCAACTCAAAAGGCAAGGATATCTTTGAAGATTTGCAGAAACGCATGCAGGACTTTATCAACGAGAACAAGTGGACGGAGCTGCAGTTTCGGGAGGAAGAGCGCATCGGCTGCAGTTTCAACATCACCATCAACAAGTGGAACGACAACACCGGCGAGTTTGAGACCACCCTGCTCATGAGCAGCACCCGTCCGGTGTTCAATTCTTCTTACAACACCACCGTATGGTCTGTCAAGGACGAAAACTTTCACTTCAAGTACGAACCGGGCGACGCGTTTGAATATGCCCCGGAAAACAACCAAAGCAACCTCATCGCCATGCTTGCCTACTATGCTTACATAATCATTGGCATGGACATGGAAAGCTTCTCGCCGAAAGGCGGACAGAAGTATCTGGAGATGGCAGAGGACGTTGTTAACAAAAGCCAGGATTTGGGCTACGAAGGTTGGAAGGCATTTGACGACAGCAAGAACCGCTTCGGCCTGCTGAACGACTATCTGGATGGCGCTTTGGAAGGTATGCGTACCCTTATGTACGAATATCACCGCAAAGGCTTGGACCACATGACGGAAAATCCCGACAAGGCACGCGCCAGCATTATGGAATCGTTGGAGGCACTGTCGGATGCCCACAAAGCACGAACGATGTCGTCCGTGCCCCAACTCTTTACGGAATACAAACGCGAAGAGATTATCAACATTTTCTCCGGCAAAGGCACAAGAGAAGAGCGCAACCGCGTGTACGACATCCTCTTCAGCATCGACCCCTCTTCCGCCACAAAACTGGACAAACTGAAGAAATAGACCCGAAAATCCCATATGTTGAACAGACTCCACATAGAGAACTATGCCCTTATAGAACAACTGGATCTTCGGCTGGAGGACGGCTTTACCGTCATCACCGGCGAAACCGGTGCCGGCAAAAGCATTCTTCTCGGAGCCATTGCCCTTCTTTTGGGCGGGCGGGCCGACAGCCACAGCATACTCAGCGGCGCGGAGAAATGTGTCGTGGAGGCGGAATTTGACCAATACCACATCCTGCGCGAAGTGCACACGAACGGACGATCAAAGGCCTCCGTCAACGGCAAGAACGTCACCGTGTCCGAACTGAAAGCGCTGGGCGAAAAACTCATCGACATCCATTCACAGCATCAGAACCTGCTGCTCTCACAGGAAGACTTCCAATTGCAGGTATTGGATATGCTGGAAGACGCGAATCTGAGCCGCTACACTCTGGCTTACGGACAGTTTACGGAAGCACAGCAAAGACTCAACGCGGCCAAAGCCGCTATGCACCGCAGCCGGGAAGACGAAGAGTACATGCGCTATCAAATGCAGGAGTTGGAGGACTTCTCGCCCCGGGAGGGAGAAGACGAAAGTTTGGAAGAGGAATTACGCACGCTCTCACACGCAGAGGACATCAAGGAGGGCTTGCTGCAGTCGTGCGATTTGCTTGACGCCGACGAGGGAAGCGTTATCGACCGACTGCGCCAGGCGGAAAAGAACGTATCGTCGCTTGTAAGCGTTTTCCCCAAAGCAGACGATCTGGCCGGACGGCTCTCATCCACACTGGTGGAGTTGCGCGACATCGCTGAGACTTTGTCGGCAGAAGCGGACGACGTTGAAGTCAACCCCGAGCGTCTGCAAAATGTGCAGGAGCGCATTGATCGCTTATACTCCCTGGAGCAGAAACACCGCGTCTCCTCCAGCGACGAACTCATACACATCCTAAAAGAACTGCACGAGAAGTTGGACATCCTGGACAATGCCGGCGTCAATCTCGAAGCGCTCGAAGAGGCCTTAGCTTTGGCACAGAAAAAAGCGGGCGAAGAGGCAGACCGCCTCACCACCCTGCGTCGCAAAGCCTCTGAGCGGTTGCACCGCGAGATGGAACAGCGGCTTAAAGAGTTGGGAATGCCCAATGTGCGCTTCGAAGTGATGATGACTAAAGGCGAGTTGCTCCCTACCGGGCAGGATCGCATCGTATATCTGTTCCAAGCCAACAAGAATGCGCCGCTGCTGCCCATCAGCGAAATCGCCAGCGGAGGTGAGGTTGCACGCGTGATGTTGGCCATCAAAGCTCTGATTTCCGGACACGTGAATCTGCCCACGGTCATCTTCGACGAAATCGACACCGGCACCAGCGGACAGATGGCACAGCAGATGGGACGCATCATGCAGGAAATGGGTCGGGAAGGACGACAGATAATCTCCATCACCCACTTGCCTCAGATTGCCGCCTGCGGACAACACCATCTGCGCGTGTGGAAGCAGGACACCGAAGAGGCCACACGCTCGCATATTTCCGTGCTCACAACGGAAGAACGCATCACAGAACTGGCGCACATGCTCTCCGGCAAAAACGTGACAGCAGCTGCCGTTGAGAACGCAAAAGCATTGCTCTCTCTTTAGCATTAAGTGACACACTCTGTGAAACATATTGCCCTCTCCGGCGGTGCCGACAGCGTCTTCCTTCTGCTCAGACTGTTGAAAGAAGGCCACAAGGTGACAGCTCTTCACTGCAATTTCCACTTGCGCGGCGAAGAGTCCGACCGCGACGAGATATTCTGCCGACAACTCTGCGAGCGGTTGGGCGTGAAGTTGAAGGTGTGTCATTTCAACACAAAAGAGTATGCCAAGGAACACCGTCTCTCCATCGAAACGGCTGCACGCGAGTTGCGCTACAGATGGTTTGCAGAGGAGACAGACACCATCTATGTGGCGCATCATCGCGATGACCTTGCAGAAACCGTGCTCATGAATCTGATAAGAGGTACCGGTCTCAAAGGACTGTCCGGCATTTCGGAAAACAGCACACTGACGATTCACATGAACAGGAACGGAGAGAACACACGGACGCTCCATATCATACGCCCGCTCCTCAAGATAAGCAAGGAGGAAATTCTTCTGCACCTAGAGGAAGAGCATCAGGATTTTGTTACCGACTCGACCAACGGCGAGCGTGAAGCGCTGAGAAACCGCATCCGCCTCGACCTGCTTCCGATGATGGAACAGTTCAATCCGAAAGTGCGCGAACACCTGTGCCGTTTGGCAGAGAATATCCAAAGCGAGCTTGAAGCGACCGCTATCTCTGCCCTCTTCCATCTGCTGTCTCCCCTGGGATTCAACCGCACTCAGATTATAGACATCGCTCGCTATCAGGGCAAGGAGACGCGCCAATGGCATTCGAAATCACACAATCTTATTAAATCAGGCGGAGCTATTGCATTTGAACCGATCAGAGTAACGCGCACAGAAGCCTTTCGCATCGATGCAGATAAAGTGGACGGCCCGTTGTACTTCCGGCGTGTGCGTCCGGGCGACCGCTTCCGTCCGTTCGGAATGAAGAACGGCAGCAAACTCGTCAACGACTTTCTTGCCGAACGCGGTGTCAATCTGCTCGAACGCAAAAAAAGCGTCGTGGCCCACACCTCTGACGGAAGAATCGTCTGGGTTGTGGACCACGAAATTGACGACCGTTTCTGCGTGGACAAATCCACGCAGAACGTTATGACACTTACTTTTTCTTAGTTTCGGCTTTCTTGGCTACAGGTTTTGCTGCCGGCTTCTTCACAGCGGATTTCGGTGCAGGATTTTCTGCTGATGCTGCTTCGGCTTTCTCCTTGGCTTCATACTTTTCCAGTCGAGCCCTCAGGCGGCTGATTTCATTTTCTTTCACGCTGAGTTCTTCGCCGAGATTGGTAATCTGCGTATAGAGAGCGTTGAGTTCATCGTTCTCCACCTGATCAGAGAAGAGATCCCTCACTCTCTTGAGGAAATCTCCCAAAATGTTCATGTAGTTGGTGAAGGCATCAAAAGCGTTCTCATAAATGCCGCGGTAGAGATTGGCAGAAGCGGGCTTCGTGGTCATGAAGCGGAAGTTGTTGGATGCCTGAAGACGATCCCAATCGGCCTTGATGCGACGGTCCTTACAGGCCAAGATGCGGCCGACAACCTTCTCATCGTAGAGTTTGGCAAAAGCCTCACGCTGCATGGTGTTGCCGAGCCAGCAACTGGTGTCGCGCTCCTCATCGTTCCAGCTGACGGGATAAACGCACTCCATCGGAGCCACAGGCTTGTGCTTGGCCAAAATCTCACTGGGCGTAGCAAACTGGAGACCGCGGGCACGGGCACAAGCGGGCAAGGCTTTGAAGAACTCCAGGATGCCGGTGCTCAAAGGCTGGAAAATGCCCAAAGCAACCAGTTCCATAAAGATGTTGATAACATCCTCGCCTTCAGGCAGGCCGGCAATCCAATCA
Source organism: uncultured Bacteroidales bacterium (assembly GCA_902791295.1). GTDB lineage: Bacteria > Bacteroidota > Bacteroidia > Bacteroidales > Bacteroidaceae > Physcousia. The sequence continues at coordinate 13,640 of CADAVI010000073.1, forward strand.
CAATAGGTGTCGGCAGTGATAGGTTGGGAACCGAAACGCAGGGAAATATCGTCGGAGAGATTGTAGTCGCGCAACAAGAGTCCCAGGCGATTATCCTGAGCACAACTGTACACGTAGTGGGGACTCTTCCAACCGAGAATATGCTTGGCTCCCTCTGCAATCATGCCCTTGAAGCCCATATCGGCACAAACAGCACCAATTTCGTCCGAGTAAATCAGCGAAGAATTGCGCACCACCTTGGGTGTCTGGCCGAAGAGCTCGTGCATCTTCTTGGCCTGACGCTGAACCTCCTCGCGGAAACTCTCCTCATTGCCGATGGAAGCCAAACCGTGGCTGTAGGGCTCAGCCAGGAACTCCACACACTTTGTCTCGGCCAACTGCTGCAGGAGGTCGATGACCTCGGGAGCATACTGCTCCAACATCTCGATGGCAGTACCGGAAAGAGAGAAAGCCACCTTGAAGCCTTCATCCTTCTTCGCCATCTCAAGCATGGTGGTAAGCGCAGGAACATAACTGTTGCGCGAAGTCTCCTGAATGGCGCGCTCGTTCTCGTAATCATCGTAGTAGTAATGATCCTTACCGATATCGAAGAAGCGGTACCTCTTCAAGTGGATGGGCTGATGTATCTCGAAATACAAACAAATCTGTTTCATTGTCTTATTAGATTTTAAAGTTGTTTACTTGATGTTTTTCACGGCCTTTCACGTATTCTCCATCCGACTTTCTCCCAGGTAATCTGGTCAACCTCTTTGAGACCTTCTTCGGAAAGATACTGATAGAGGCTGTCGTTGGTGCAGATGCTATAGATGGCGTCCGCCATAGCGTCGATATCCCAATAGTCCACCTTGATGACGTTGTTCAGAATCTCTCCGCAACCCGACTGCTTGGATATGATACATGGACATCCGCACTGCATGGCCTCCAGGGGAGCAATGCCGAAAGGCTCCGAGACGGAGGGCATCACGAAGACATCGGAATTCTTATAGGCCTCATACACTTGCTTGCCTCTTTGGAATCCGGGGAAGTGGAATCGGTCGGCAATACCGCGCTCTGCGGCCAGACGTATCATGGCATTCATCATATCGCCGCTACCGGCCATACAGAAACGTATGTTATGCGTACGCTGAAGCACTTTCGCAGCCGCCTCGACGAAATATTCCGGCCCCTTCTGCATCGTGATACGGCCCAGGAAAGTCACCACCTTCTCATCGGGGGTTTTGTTTGGCACGATGGCCTGATTCTCCTCCGAGAGCGGATATACGGCATTGTGCATGGCCACACACTTCTTCGGATCCTGGTGGTATTGGTTGATGACGGTCTGACGCGTCAACTCACTCACACACATGATACAGTCGGCGTGATCCATACCATTCTTCTCAATGCCGTACACAGTGGGATTAACCTTGCCGCGACTGCGATCGAAGTCGGTGGCGTGCACATGGATGCACAGAGGCTTGCCGCTCACCATCTTGGCATGCACGCCAGCCGGATAAGTCAACCAGTCATGGGCATGGATCAGATCGAAGTCCTCACTGCGGGCCAACACACCGGCAATGATGCTGAAGTTGTTAATCTCTTCGTGCAAATTGCCGGGATAGCCTCCGGCAAACTGAATACAGCCCAAATCGTCAAGTCCCTGCAGGTAATTAAAATCTGCATACAGGTGGTCGCGGAAGCGATAATAGTCCACTGCAGTGTGACCGATGAAGCGGTCGCGAATGTCGTCGTAGTTCTTGTCGCGCCAAACCACAGGCACCTGACTCATATTAATGATTTTCAAGAACTTCTCTTCCTCACCCGTAGGCTTGGGCAGACAAAATGTTGTCTGCACGTCACCTTGCAGGCTCAGACCCTTGGTGATGCCGTAACTGGCAACAGCGAGTCCTCCGTAGATTTTAGGAGGAAACTCCCAACCGAACATTAGTACTTTCATTCTTGCGTTCCTCCCTTATTAATATTCATTGTACTGATCCAAAAGTTTCACTACTCTCATGATTTCGGCCACATTCATGGCAAACGAAATGGCACCGCGGCCTGAGAAGGGCGGATTGCCGTCGAAGAGTTCGGGGAAAGTGCCGATGCAGTGGTAAAAGAGTTCCTCTTCGTAGCCCACCAGCAAACGGTCCACATAACTCACCTTGCTCTGTCCGTAAATCTTCAGACAGGCCTCCATATAGAAGCCGGCCAACCAAGGCCACGCCGTACCCTGATGGTAGGCGTAGTCGCGCTGCACCTGAGGACCGACATACATGGGGTTATAACCGCTAGACTTGGGCGACAGCGAACGCAGTCCCTTCGGCGTGAGCAATTCCCTCGTGCAGAAGTCCACCACGCTTTTGCGCTGCTTCTTGTCCAAAGGAGAATACTCCAATGCAGCGGCAAAAATCATGTTGGGACGCACCAAATAGTCACGATAGCCGTCAACGGCGTAGTCGCACAAATAGCCGTGCTCGTTCCAGAACACCCCCACGAAACTCTCTGCCACCTTGGCGGCAGTATCGGCGAGCATCCCGGCAGACTTTTCGTCACCCGTTTTCTTGCAGACATCGACGGAGAACATCAGAGCATTGTACCACAGGGCGTTGATTTCAACCACATAACCCGTACGCGGCACGATGGGACGACCGTTGGACGTGCTGTTCATCCAGGTCATGGCTCTTTCCTTACCCTCAATATACAGCAGGCCGTTCTCCATCACCTCGATATTGGGATGCTTTCCAGTGCGGATAAACTCCACCATATCCTGCAGGAGCTTGCCGTAGTGTTTGATACACTTATCCATGCTCACCAAACGGCCGTACTGTTGGATACACCACACAGCCCACAGCATCACGTCGGGCATATCGATTTCCTGAATGTTTACCGCGAGCGGCTTGCCCTTCATGTAGGCTTTGAGGCCCTTCTGTGCGGTCTTCATCACAGCCTCGTACTTATCCACCTCGTTGTTGGTCAGCGTCAAACCGGGCAACGAGATAAACATGTCTCTAGCACGACACTTGAACCAAGGATAACCGGCCAGCACATAGTCCTCCGTCGTGCGATGAATGATGAACTGATGGGCACTGTTGACCAAGGTGTTGTAGAAGTTGTCACGAGGCGTGCGAATCTTCACCTCGAAGTCGGCAAGTTCCGCCAACTTGGCGGTCTCGATTTCGCTCAGTCCGGCAGAAAAAACAACGCTCTCGCCCTTCTGAATCTTGAACTCGAAGTAGCCGGGCACATAGAGATCCTCGTTGGAGGCGTAGCCGCGCTCCTGTTCTTTGGGATACTCCACCCCATGATACCAGTCGGGACGGTACACGAACTCGTTCTCCTTATTGACCTGCATGTAGAGTCTGGGATATCCGGCGTAGAGACAGCAGGAAATACCGTTCTCACAGCCCTCATATTCACGATTGGCTGCATAGTTCTCATGGGTGTATTCTCTTACCGAACGGAACGCCAGGAAAGGCTGCAGACGCAGTGTCGTCTCCGAATGGCCGTCAACCAAGGTATAACGGATTATGATACGGTTCTCGAAATGCTGAAACATCTGCTCTCTCTTGAGAATCACACCGCCTACTCTGTAGAGCGTGGTGGGCACTTGGAGAGAATCGAATTCCCTGATGTACTTGTGGCCGCGGGGAGCAAAGTTGTCACCGCTGTATTTATGCAAGCCCAAGTTGAATTCAGCACCATGCTGTATGACTGTAGCGTCAAGGGAAGAGAGCAGGACATGATTCTCATCGTCCAACTCCGGCACCGGCACCACTAACAGGCCATGATACTTGCGGGTGTTGCAGTCGACAATCGTCGAACACGAATAGGCTCCGCTACGATTGCTTCTCAGAATCTCCTTCGGAAGGGACTCCTCCAAGTTCGTCATCAGAGTCTTGTCAAAACGCAAATAACTCATAAGTTAATGTTCTATAGTTTAAATATTTTACTGTTTCGTCCCCAAATTTACACTTTTTCTTATAAAGAAATTTGGTCGTTAACCAAGAATTTCTTACTTTTGTGTCATAAAACATATTTTTGAAGACAAAAATGAGCAAAAGACAGATAGAACTCGAGAAAGTTCTCGGTTGTATGGGCGAATTTTTCGCCACTTTGTCTGTCAGTCAGCAGGAAGAGCTCAAAAAGAATATTCATGTGCGCTCTTTTAAGAAAAACGAAGTCTTCTACGGCGAGGGTGATATGCCCGACACACTCTACTGCCTGTTGCAGGGCAAAGTGAAGATTTCGAAGCAGGGCGCCAGCGGCCGTCAGCAGATTATGCGTGTGGCCAATGCGGTGGAATATTTCGGCTATCGTGCCGCTCTTGCCGGAGAGCCTTTCGTCACAGAGGCCGCTGCGTTCGAGCCTTCCATCGTAGCGATGATGCCGCTCCGCCTCATCAAAAAATACATGGAGGAGAATGCCAAAGTTGGTATCTTCTTCGTACGTCGTCTGGCCATGGCGCTCGGACAGGCCGATTCACGCACCGTCAACCTCACACAAAAACACATGAACGGCCGTCTGGCCGAAAGCCTCATCTTCCTTCGCGACAACTACGGACTCGAGGAAGACGGATGTACGCTGTCGCTCTACCTGTCGCGTGAAGATCTGGCCAACCTTTCCAACATGACCACCTCCAACGCCATTCGCACGCTCTCGACATTTGCCAAAGAGAAAATCGTTGCCATCGACGGCAAGAAAATCAAACTCATCAATATGCCCGCGCTTGAGGAAATCAACCGACTCGGTTGACACCTTCCCACAGCGAGAGCACCTGCTCCACTTTCTCCTCCATCGGCAACGTGGCGTCTATCCAATGTATGGGCACGCCGCGACGTTCCTCCATGCCTCTGAACCAGGTCATCTGCCTCTTGGCAAACTGATGAATGGCGATTTCGAGACGGCGCACCATCTCGTCATAGCTCAACTCGCCGATACAGTATTCCGTCACATATTTATATTCCAATCCGTAACGTATCAGACGCTCTGCAGGCAGTTTTTCGAGCAGACCTCTCACCTCCTCCACCATCCCTTCTTCCAGGCGTGCATACAGGCGTTCCGTGATTTTTTGACGTCGCAAGTCGCGGTCGATGCGAAGCCCTATGGTCAGAGAATTCCTTTCGGGAAACTTCACACTGCCCAACTCGTAACTTTTCAGCACGCTCTCTATGTAAAGTCCCGTGCCGCCGCAAAGAATGGGAATGCCGCCACGCGCTTTGATGTCTATGTAGGCGTTTTGGAAGGCACACTGAAACTCATACACATTAAATCGATACCCGGCCTCGCATATATCAATAAGGTGATACGGCACATGAACCTCACTGCCGTCCTCCTCATGCAGTACGTAGTCGTCGAGATCTTTGCCCGTGCCGATCGTCATCCCCCGATACACCATACGTGAATCGGCGGAAATAATTTCGCCGCCCCTAAGGCGATGGGCCAAATGGGCGGCGAAAGTGGTCTTTCCCGAGGCAGTGGGCCCCAGGATGGTAATCAAATCGAACAATTAGCAGTTCTCAGAGAAGTACTTAATGGTGCGAACCATCTGGCTGGTGTAGCTGTTCTCGTTGTCG
>CADAVI010000074.1 GCA_902791295.1 uncultured Bacteroidales bacterium
GTAGTCGTTGAGCACCTGCGCGAGCACTTCCCTGTCGTCGGTGTTGCACCAGGGATCCTCCACGCTCTGCAGATAGGGCTTGCGTATGTTCTCCCAGCAGTATTGGTATTCCTCCGTGCGCCCGCCGCAGCATTTGGAGAAGCGTGCGTCGCAGATTTCCTCGGTTCCGTCGTCGTATCTGTATTTCAGCACCTGTCCCCGTGTGGCCTCCACAGCCTCCTTCACTCTGGGGTTCGCCGCACGCGTCACGCCCTGATAGCGCTGGCAGTGGTCATCGGCGCAGACGTCGAACAGCGTGTGGTCTTCGCGGTCGTGCCAGCGAATCAGCTCCGTCTTCGTCTTGATGAACGAGAAGAAGGGCGAGGGTTCGCCCTCGTCGCGCATGCGGCGCTTCTCCATCTGGGCGTAGAGCCACGAGCGCGAGATGACGGCGGCGGCCTTCAGGTATTCCGGCGAACAGGTGGCCTTCATCTCGCTGGAAATCACGCTCACGAGATAGTCCTCCACGGGCAACTCGTTGACGGCCACGATTTTCTCCTCATCCACCACGAGGCGCAACTGCCCCTGAAAGGTCTGCGTCTCCTGCCGCTCCCAGTGGAACTGCACGCCGATGGTCACATCCGAGAGCGAGAAGGTGGCGCCTTCGCTCACGGGCGAGAACTTCAGGTTGCGGTAGAGCTGCCCGTTCCACCTTATGCTGCCCTCTTCGCAGACGACGGTCTGTTCGCCCGTCACCGTCTGCCCCTTGGCCGTATATTGTCCGTTGATATGGAAGCGCAGCGAGGGTGCCGACATGATGCCCACGCGCACGTTGCTGTCGGTGAAATCGTCCTTTTTTGTCTCCTCCACCTTTTTCTCCTCACGCTCGGCAGCCTCTTCGGGCTCCTTGTCGGTGACGGCCTCGATGACGGGCTTCAACTCCTCCTCGCTCAGCGTCACCTCTTTCAGTATGGCGGCGGCGAGTTCGGGCGTCATCGCGCGGAAGTCCTCCTCGCGCGGCGTGATGATGAGTCCGCCCATATCCAGCGCGCCGGGACTCACCATCGGCTCCGGATAGCAGTCGGGCCTGTGCTTCTTGCGGGGGAAGATGAGGGTCACTATTTCGTCTTCGCGCCCCACGCCGCCTTCCTGCCTCCAGGTGACGAGGTTGAGGCGCGGCTCCTCCTCGCCTTCGACGACGGGGAGCGCCTTGTAGATGCGCTGACACAGCAGCGAGTCGGGCTCCGTGGGCAGCGAGCGTATGGCGAAGACGGGGCAAAGCCAGCCCTCCACCAGATAGAGGCCGCAGCGGTCGCTCGTGTTGCCCGCCTCCTGCATCTGCGCCGCTCCGGCGCCCGTCAGGGGGTAGAGCCGCTTCAGGTGGTTTTCCCATATTTTCCAGTCGCGCTCCAGCGGCATCACGCCCCGGCTGCCGGCCTGCAGATGCATGTGGTCGGGACAGGAGGCGCCGCATTGGGGCCCGTTGTAGAACACGATGTCTTCGGGCATCGTCCAGGCCATGCGCCTCATCGTGCTGAAGTGGGCCCAGATGCTCTGGGGCGTGTGGCGGCGTGCGGGTATGGTGAAGTGGCGCGGCAGTATGGGGAAGGGGTTCACCAGTATCTGGTAGTGCCGCTCCGTCTTCAGCGCGTGCTGCTCCTTGGGCCTGTTGTGGTCGCAGAGGAAGCAGGGCCTTTGGGCGATGCTCTCCTTATCCACTTTGGCGGCGGTGGAGACGATGCGCGAGGGGTTCCACTGCACGGTGATGTCCGTCTCGCCGCTGCTCAGCGTGCGCGTCTGCACCTGCTCGGCGAGGTCTTTATAGTTTTTCGTGGCCAACGGCCACTGTTTCAGTTCGTTATTAAAGAACTCCTCCACCTCCTCGCGGCTCACTTCGTGCTGCCAGAGCCGGTTGAGGGCCTGCCGGGCTTCTATCTCGCAGCTGCGCAGGCTGTCCTTGTAGAGGTTGTTGAGGTTCTGCTTCTCCTGCGAGAGGTTGGCGTCGGAGTTGCCCTCCCAGCGGCGGCAGAGATAGAGCTCGTCGTAGATGCGTCCGATGCGGTAGCGACGCGAAATCATGAGACCCAGGGCGTAGTCTTCGCCGTAGCTCGTATTGGGTATCTGTATCTGTCGCAGCACGGGGGTGAAGAAGGCCCTCGGCGCGCCCAATCCGTTGATGCGCAGCGCGTTGTTGCGTCCGTTCTGCTGCGTCCATTCGCGGTGGTCGATGAGTCCGGGCGGCAGCGTCTCCAGCCGGAAGTTGCAGATGCGGTACGAGCCCACCACCATTGCGGCGCCGTCGTCGTAGAACTGCTTCACGATTCTCGCCAGCGTGTCGTCGCCGCTATAGAGGTCGTCGCTGTCGAGCTGCACCACGAAGCGGCCCACCCGCTCGTCGTGCACGGCGCGGTTCCAGCATCCGCCGATGCCCAGGTCGTCCCGCTCGGGGATGATGTGGATGACTCTTTCGTCGGTGAATTCGTCAATTATTTCGCTTGTTCCGTCGTCGGAGTGGTTGTCCACCACCATCAGGTTGTATCCGAACGGCGCCTTCTGCCTCAGCACGCTCTCGATGGCGTCGCGGATGGTGCGCGCCCTGTTTCTCACGGGAATCACCACCGTCGCCTCCACGGGAAACTCGCCCTCGTCCAGCTTCACCACGTCCACCTCGTCGCCGTGCAGATAGGCATTGATGGCTCTGAGGTGTCGGGTGCAGGCGCGCTCCATCTCCACCTGGGCAGCCCTGTTGCGGGGATCCACGTAGTCAAACTGCTTCACGCCGCTGGCCCTCGTGTCGGTCTCGTCCATGCGGTAGAGCGTCTCGCGTATGTGCAGCGGCAGCCGCTGCCGCGAGCAGTAGAGGCGCAGGTCGTAGAGTGCGGCAAACTGGTAGAGGTGCGTCTCCTCCTCCACGTATTGCTGCAGGGCGTCGCGCCGCACCATCACGAGGCCGCCCATCTGGAAGTCGTCGCGCACCGAGCCCGTCTGGTAGTCGATGAGTCGCACGTCGCTTCCGCCGCTTCTGTAGTCGCTGTAGCTCCAGGGTGCGCCGCTGTCGTCCATCACGGTTTGCCAGCGCTCCAGCGCGTGGTATCCCGGCGTCACGCTGCCGGGCTTCGTGTGGAGCAGGATATAGGGGGCTTCGCCGGTCTTGGCGATGCTGCGCAGCGTATGTGTGGAGCCGAGCGACCCCTCCAGCACATATTGTCCTGCAATGAGCGCGTCGTCGATATTTTGTTTCGAGTGTGAGAAAAAGTCTATCATTATGTATAACTAACTACTTTTCGGGCACAAAAATACGAAATTTTTTCCGCAAATGCAAATTTTTGCGGCGCAATTCTCACACACGGGCACGAAGGGACGGCACTTTTTCTTGACATCGCCCCTCGGAGCCTTTTCCGGATCAGTTCCCGCTCTTTTGCCGTTTATCTGCCGTGCAGAGGCCACGCAGAGGCTTACCAGAGGCTTCGATTTTGGACATTTTGCCCGGTTTCATCGGGTGCTTTGGCTATAATCGCCTCGCTCGAAAGCTGCTTCTTTGCCTTTGTTCCTCCCGCCTTTTCAGTGAGCAATATTTTACATCGCCGCAGACATCCTTCTCGGCTCGGCATAGTTCAAACAAGTTTGACTCTGCGTCAATGGTCTTTGCACCCCCTTCGGTTCCCCCGTTATCGGGGGACAGAAACACCTTGGGCGGATGGTCAATGGTCAATGGTCAATGGTCAATGGTCTAACGGTTTTCTTTAAATTCAACTAACAATGGCTTTCATTAAATTCAGCTACCGAGTTTTTACGCTCCAGTTAGAGAATTTTTGCGCCCCAGTTAGAGAACTCATTTTCTGCTGCCTTCCGCAAGCTGTTTCCGAGCCTTTCCGCGAACTGCTTTCCCCCGGTTTTTCCCAAACGGTTTTTCTCTGTTTTCAGCAAACAGCGTTTTCTTCAGAATGGCCGCGAACAGCAAAACTCACCCCCAAAAACAACAAAATTCCACTTTTAACATAATTTTTTTGATTTTTTTTGCCCGAAATGCGCTCTTGTATTTTAAAATTCTTTATCTTTGTGTTGAAAAATAGCCGAAAACGGATGGAAAAGCATCCCGAATGAGGCCAAAAACATAATGAACATACGCGTCACGCGGGCGTAGCGACGCCGACGACAGACAACACAACAGACATCAGAGATCATTAACCGAATAAAACAACTTTTAAGAATCAATCTTTTAATTAACCTTATTATTAACTCAAAATCCAAACAAAATGAAGAACAAATTACTTCTTTTGGCAGTCGCACTGCTCACATCGTGGAGCGTGAAGGCTGTAGATGTGATTGAGGAAGGCAAGGACTACTACATCATGAATGTAGAGACCGACCTGTTCCTCGGCGGCCAGAACTACTGGGGCACCCAAGGTGCCATCAGCACGGACGCCGGCATCTTCCAGTTTGTACCCGGCACCACCGGTGAGGGCTACAACATCATGAACACGCTCGTCAGCGTGTCCAACAAGTACCTCGGTACCAACCTCTACACCGACAACAACGGACAGATGCCCGTGAAGGACGATGAAGAGGCCGGCACCACGAAGAATGTGGACGGCATCTGGGACATCGTGAACCAGGGTGGCGGCGTTTTCGCTTTCTACTGCCGTCCCCAGTGGGCTTACGATGCAGAGAACGGTTGGGTGGAGACTCCTCACGGCTATCTGGCCAAGAGCGAGACCGCAGGCTACCGCAAGGGCTTCGAGCTGGCTTTCAGCGAGACCCTCACCGACGCCTGTCTCTTCTACGTGTTCACCTACGATGAGGCTCTGCAATACATGGTCAACAAGGCTCAGAGCAGCAACGTCAGCTTCAACTTCCTGATTAAGAACCCCGACTTCTGCCGCAACCAGAGCGTTTCTGCTTGGGGCTTCTATTCTCCCAGCGGCGGCACGAACCACAACTACGCAGGTGGTGCCAACAACAACTTCTGCGCTGAGTCTTACCACTGCGACTTCGTTTGCAGCCAGGTGGTTAAGGATCTGCCCGCAGGTCGCTACCAGCTGTCCGCTCAGGGCTTCTACCGTCAGGACGGCAGCGACAACGACAACATGCCCTGCGCTTACGTTGGTCCTTATGCCACTCCGCTCGCCAAGGCCATGATTCCCTTGAAGACCACTTCTGAGAACAGCATGACCGACGCTTCCAACAGTTTCCAGGCCGGCAAGTTCATGATTGATCCCATCCGCTTCAACCTGGAGGAGAAGACCGACCTCGAGATCGGCTTCCAGTGCATGAACAAGAGCATGTGGGTCATCTGGGATAACATCCAGCTGATGAGCTACAGCAACGTAGCCGAGTACGGCCAGGAGATTCTCGCCGGCATCAGTTACCCCATCGAGGGTCTGGCCAGCTCCGACGTGCGCGCTGCTTATGAGGCCGCTTACAACAGCTTCAAGAGCTTCGTTGAAGGCATCCAGCAGGGTCGCGAGACCTTCGACCAGGTGGACGAGGAGTATGCCAAGTTCACCGCAGCTGAGACTGCTCTGAAGGAGAGCATCGCCTCTTGGAGCGGCTACACCGTGGTGGCAGAGAAGGCTAAGAGCCTCTACACCCAGATCACCAGCCAGGAGGGCAAGTTCCAGCCCAACACCGCGCTCAACGCTCTGGACGTTTATGCCAACGCTTCTGCCAGCGCAGGCACGCCCGGCACCGTAGCCAGCGGCTACACCTTCGTCAACGGCAACTACGCTTACATCAAGGATAACCCCACTCTGAACGATGAGCAGATCACCGCAGAAATCGCATTCGTCAACAGCCTGATGAACGACGTGAAGAAGAAGTCCGTGAAGGACGGTATGGATGTCACCTTCCTGCTGACCAACGCCGACTTCAAGGACACCAACGTGGGCAACGGCTGGACCCGCGAGCAGAGCGGCTCCGTGAACTGGAACCTGCGCAGCGGTCTGAGCGGCTGGCCCGTATCCGAGACCTACATTCCCGCCAACGGCAGCACGTTCGACATCTATCAGGTGGTTGAGGGCGCACCCGCAGGTTTGTATAAGGTAAGCATCAACGCCTTCCATCGCCCCGCCGGCGCATGGGATGCAGATACCAAGGTGCCCGTTGCCCTCTACATGGGCGGCATCGCCAACCCCATCCAGAACATCGCTGCAGGCGCCATCCTGAACGACCTCACTTGGGACGACGAGACACAGACCTATCTTGACGGCGAAGTGGCCAAGAACGGCACCAACTGCTACTTCTGGGACGGCAACTCCGCTAAGGACGACGCTGCCAAGGCTGCCATCTGGGCCGGCAACCAGAACGAGGATCCCGAGATTCAGGCTATGATTGCTGGCTCCACCTCTCTGACCGGCGCCGGTAAGTACAACAGCGACTCTCAGTACAACGAGACCTACCTGATCCCCAACGGCATGGACGGTTCGTCTATCGCCTTCTCCGCAGGCCGCTATCCCATGGTGGTTTACGGTGAGGTGGCCGACGAGGGCGACGGCGTAGGCACGCTGCGCATCGGTCTGAAGAGCACCGAGCCTCTGAACAACGGCGCCTGGACGCTGTGGGGCGGCTTCAAGTTGGAACTGGCCGGCACCGATCCCACCGCTATGCGCGACCTGCTGAAGGGCAAGATGGACGAGATGGACGAGCTCGTACCCGACCGGACCGTAGCTCCCGGCATTAGCGAGGTTCTGCTCGACTCCATCAGCAATTCTTACGCTGACGCTGAAGAACTCTACAACAACCCCGTTCTGCAGGATTATCAGAATTACAAGGACGCCTATGACGAACTCGAGCACCTCATCGGCAGCGCCAACAAGTATCTCACGGCCTACAGCAAGTACAGCAGCGACTGGACCAAACTGAACAACATGATTGCCAATTTCGATCCCGGCACTGATGAGAAGAAGGCTGAGACCAAGGCCAAAGCTCAGAACGTATCTGATGCTTTCAACGCATTGGTTGGCTCTAATTTCATCGCCCTGACCCAAGAGGATTTGGATAACATGAAGGAGTTCGAAGTTGAATCTGGGTACGATGAACCCGAAGAACTTACCGAGGAGAACATGGCTGACGCAGCAGCAGCCGGCACGGAAGGCGGTTGGGTCACCACCTATGACGCATTCAACGGCTTCTACGCAAAGTATGCTGAGCAGTTGGATTGCATCTACCTGACCGTTGAGGGCGTAGGCACCGCTGAGTACCCCGAGGATCTCACCGAACAGCTGCGCAACACCGACCTCATGGATACTGAGACGCAGTGGTGGGGCACCGCTTGGGGTGCACTCGGCAGCAACGGTGCAGCAGAGCATTATGAGAAAGTGTTCGACACCTACCAGATGGTGAACATGCCCGCCGGTTACTACACGCTTGTAGGCTACGGTATGGACCGCCGCGGCTCTTGGGCTGACGTATTGGCCAACGACGAAAACTGGGGTAAGGACTACCGCACCACACTCTACGCCAAGGTGGGCAAAGACGACACCATTCAGGAGAATGTAGTCAACGGACTTGACATTGCCAGCACCGTGGACGTCACCGAGGGTTCAGGCAGCATCTCCACCTACCAGGTGGGCGATCCCGCTGTCACCTACTATGCTCCCAACAGCATGGCTCAGTATCGCGCTTGGGAGGATGCCAAGGAGCTGAACAACGGTCACGTTGACGGCACCGAGCTGAAGTTCCAGGTATATGAGGACGGCTCCTTCTCTAAGCTCGGCTTCGTACGCCGCAGCAGCCAGGGTATGTGCTGGTTCATCGCCGACGGCATCCAGCTGTTCTACGCAAAGGACGGTTATCCCGTCACCACCGGCATCGTAGCTCCCACGAGCCTCGAGAAGTACGGCAAGGCTGACGGCAAGTACCTCGAGAAGGGCAAGATTGTCATTTACAACAACGGCAAGAAGTTCAACACCGCCGGTCAGATTGTAAAGTAACAACGCACTAAGCAATAACATGCTACACACAGGAGCCCCGACCTTCCGAACAAGGCCGGGGCTCCATACGAAAAAAGAAAACAAGAAACAAGACACATGACATTCAAGAGAACAACCGTCACATCCGCTCTGCCCTACGCCAACGGGCCCGTACACATCGGTCATCTGGCCGGCGTCTATGTTCCTGCCGACATCTACGTGCGCTATCTGCGCCTCAAGCGCCGCGAAGTGCTCTTCATCGGCGGCTCCGACGAGCACGGCGTGCCCGTCACCATCAGAGCACGCAAGGAGGGCATCAGCGTGCAGCAGGTGGTGGACCGCTACCACGAACTCATCAAGCGCTCCTTCGAGGAGTTCGGCATCTCGTTCGACATCTACAGCCGCACCACATCGGAGACCCACCACAAACTGGCCTCCGACTTCTTCCGCAAGCTCTACGACGAGGGCAAGTTTGTGGAGCAGGTGACGGAGCAGTTCTACGACGAACAGACCGGTCATTTCCTCACCGACCGCAACATCAGGGGAGAATGTCCCCGCTGCCACGCACCCGAAGCCTACGGCGACCAGTGTGAGAAGTGCGGCGCAACGCTCTCGCCCGAAGAACTCATCAACCCGCGCAACGCCGAAACGGGCAATCCGCTCGTCAAGCGCGCAACGAAACACTGGTATCTGCCCCTCGACCGCGATCAGGAGTGGCTCGAGAAATGGATACTGCAAGACCACAAGGAGTGGCGCAGCAATGTTTACGGACAATGCAAAAGCTGGCTCGACGGCGGCCTGAAACCCCGTGCCGTCACGCGCGACCTCGACTGGGGCATCCCCGTGCCTGTGGAAGGCGCAGAG
>CADAVI010000075.1 GCA_902791295.1 uncultured Bacteroidales bacterium
TCAATTGATGATGATGTCCGAAGCGTCCGTCACACAATCCATCCAGCCGTCCATGATGACGGCGGGAGAATGCGTCGTGAGAATGAGCTGCACATTGGGGTTGATGTCGCGGATAAGGGCGATAAGACGCTGCTGCCACTCGATGTGAAGCGAGATCTCAGGCTCGTCCATCAGCAAGACGCAGGGCTCGCGGCGCTGCGCCAGAATGGTGAGCAGAATGAAGAGCATCTGACGCTCACCGTTGGAGAGCTGCTCTATGGTGAGGATGTCACCCTCGTGATTGAAACGCAACTCGGCGCTGTTGCGTACAATGGTCTTTCCCGTAGCCGCCAGCAACGTATCGATGGTGTCCAGGAAGCGACCCTTATCGGCAGCATCCATCTCGTCCATCACCTGAGCCACACGCACAAGCAGCTCACGCGTGATAGCCTGGGGCTCGTAGCCGCGCACGACGTCGTAGTCAACGCTCTGAGCCCCCTCCGGCTCGTAGGTGATGTGCACGGCCTCCGTGCGTCCAGCCAGCCCGTCCTCCAAACGGCGGATGATGGTGGACTTACCCACACCGTTCACGCCGCTGAGTACATTGACACCCTCGTTCAGAGTCCATTCCACACGATGTTTGCCGCTCCATAGCGCATCGATTGTCACTCGCTTTATCCACTTTCCTTTCATGGCATTGTCCTCCGAAAAAATCAATAACCGGTAGCGCCGCTCATCCCGTCCACCGCAGGCTGAGGCTTTTTGACGTCCTGCAAAACCGCGGATTTGTAGCCCAGTTTCTCCAGCGTGAACACAATCTGCTCCTTACCGGTCTTGTCCGTGTCGTAGATGAACACCAGAGCGTCTTTGCCCCGGGACTCACCTTTTTCTGTGCCCAGATAGACCTTCTTCACCGCAGCAGCACGGCCCGGGGAGAAGGTACCTTTCACCAACTTGACATCCTCTACGCGGGGCTCCGTACGGAGCACCAGCATCCTCACCTCCGCTCTGAGGCTGAGGGCGGCTGCGGCCGCCAGTATCGTGCAACAGATTCTGTTCATAGTTCTGCGTATGTCTTCTTTCCTTTTATATAATAGCTCCAAAGCAGGCACCCGGGCTTTAGGGGCAACACGGGTGCGTCGTCCACAGAGACCTCACTGTGCACATCGCCCCTACGGGCGTCGCGCCGCCCCCTCAGCACGGCCAAAGCGCTGCGCCCCTGCCCCGTGAGGAGCATCTGCAACGCCGCCAGTATGTCAAGCCAGAAACGCCACCACTCCACACGGCGGTAAACATTTGACGGCAGGTTCTTGCGCAGAAGCCAATGGTTGTTGCGGAAATTGAGGTAGGTCTTACGGGCGCTGCCCTGGGGCAAAGTGCCTCCGCCCCAATGATAGACCACACTCCCGGGCACGCACACCACACGGCGGCCGCGGCGCCTCAGGCGCCAGCACAGGTCAATCTCCTCCTGGTGGGCGAAGAAGCGGCCGTCCAAACCGCCCACGCGCCAATAGTCCTCGCTGCGTACCAACAGAGCCGCGCCGGAAGCCCAATGCACGTCGGCTATCGTGTCATATTGCCCCCGGTCCTCCTCCACCGTGCCGAAGATGCGCCCTCTGCAGTAGGGATAGCCCAGCGCGTCGATATAGCCGCCCGCGCCTCCGGCATACTCGAAATGGGTCGGACGCCACTGACAGAGCAGTTTCGGCTGACACGCCGCCACATCTGCGTGTGTCCGCATATACTCCGTCATCGCAGACAACCAACCTTCACGCACCTCCACATCGCTATTGAGCAGGAGATAGAAACCGTAGCTCGGAAGGGACTTCAACGCCCGGTTGTATCCTTCGGCAAAACCGTAATTCCGGTCCAACACGATGAGCTTCGCCTCGGGCATCTCCTCACGCAAGAGAGAAAGGCTGCCGTCCGTGCTTCCGTTGTCGGCCACATAGACATCGGCGCCGTCGGAATATTTCAAAACGGAAGGCAGGAAACGCTTCAACATCTCCTGCCCATTCCAATTCAATATGACTATGGCCAAGTCTGCCACGTCACCGTCTTTTTTAGAATACTACACCCACGCCGGCAATGACGCCCTGCTGAGCACAACTCAAATCCTCGCGCAAGGGGGCAGCTTCGCCTTTATAGATGCTGCTGTTGTAGAAGTAGGCCACTTTCAGGTTCAAAGCCTTCCAACCGAAATTGACACCCACTTCACCGCAAGCCTGGAAGCGACGGTACTTGGAAGCAAACTCCTCGCCGTCAACCGTATAAGACTCGGCATCGAAAAGGTCGTTGGTTTCAAACTTCTCACCGCGTGTGGAACGCACATAGGCCAACCTCATCATGGCGTTGGCACGGAACTTGGCACCGATGTAAGGTGCAAGATGGAGATTATGGGAGAACTTGAAACGATATGTCAGGAAGACGGGAACTTCGAACGAAAGCGCTCTCACCGTCACGTCGCACTGGTCTTCACCGGTGGCTACGCCGGGATTGGCCTCGGTGTTGTCAATGCTGCTATAGACCATCGACGCACCGACCTCCACATACAGAGGCAAGGTCTTCACCAGACGAATGCCCCTCAAATAAGTAAAGTCAAAGCCCCAAAAAAGATCCTTGTCGAGCGTGACAGGGGCCGTCTTTCTGAAACTGCTGCCGCCGAAGCCGGTGGCACTGCCGGTCCACCAAGTGCCTACGTAGTCGAGCTGAATACGATTGTAGCCCTTCTCTACCACCTTGGCGGGAACGGCGTTTTCACTGACCTCCGTGCTGTCTTCAACCTGGGCGCTGGCTGTTGTCGTCACGCCGAGCAACAGAACAGGGAGTATCCACTTCATAGTCTTAATCATGGTATCTGTATGATAATTTTTGTTAATATTCGCTTATATCGTGTACAAAAATAGAAAAAAAAACTTATTTTTATTCACCTCCAGGCAAAAAAAAAATAACTCAAGCCCTATTTTTGTTCATTTTCCCACGCAAAAGAGTCACATGCCCCATCGTCATACGCCAATTCAACTCCACACAGGGGTTGATTTTTCCTGCGGCGTCCACCAGCATGTCCACCCCCATCGGACCGACGTAAGAGAAAGCCCGGATGTCGTTCTCTTCAAGACGCGTCTGCCACCACGTGCGCCAGCGAAGCACCTCCTCCTCACCCGTCCATTGCATCAGGACAGCCCGCTGCTCCTCCGGAGTCACAAAATCGTGGGCAACGTAGCGGCCGGAGGGACTCGTACGAAAGACAGAAAGCCCTTCATAGCGCACAGCACCACTCTCCTCAACAGTAAACTCAAGGGCAAAATCCTGCACCCGCTCCATCCAGCGCTCACACACCACAGCGCCCTCGCGCGTCACGGTATTCTGCATCCAACCGCGCGCTGTCGGCGATGAGACCATCATCAACCCCTTGCCACTGCTACTCCAGGGCGCTTTCATCACACAGGTTCCCACACGTCGTGCAAAACTTTCAACCTCTTCCCAAGATGTGCACACGGCCGCATCAAGACCCAATTCTCGCTGCAGCTTCGAGGTGAACACCCGGGAGGAAAGCGTGCGAAGACCGTCGAGCACGGCATCCGAGGGCATCACATCACGCCTCACCCCCGCCTTCTGTAAACGGTACACCAGGGCTTTCGACCAGCCCCAGGGCACCACCTCCGTAATGTTTTTGTCTGAAAGATCCTGCTTCCAATCCCACACGAGGTCGTCTTCTCTGGCCCACAAACGCGGCAACATCCAATGGGAGCGGCTGTAACGCTCGATGGACTCCGGCGCCGTATATCCCGACAGGCCGCTGGCCAAAGCCATATCGTTCTCCGGATTGAAGACGAGCAGCCGCATCTTCCCTTATTCTGCTTCGTCAATAACCGAGGCCGTGGGCACGCCGTCACGGTCGCACAAGGTCACGGTGACAGCCTTCCCCACCACCAGATCCGTGTTGCATACCGTGCTGTCGTCCATCGCCACACAAAGTGTGTCACCGCCGTCGACCAGCATCAGGTTGTGCATGGAAGTGCCCTCACCGACGTAAGCATTTTTAACGACGTCTTTGACGTCCGTGTCGGAAAGGCAACAGCATGTGTCACACCGGGTTTCGCCGGCACAGCCGCAACTGTCACAAGATGAAGTGCTTTTACATGTGCGGTTGCCGCAGCAACTGCTCATCAGGACTGCCAGTACAAACGCTGTCAATACTTTCTTTTTCATAGGAATTTGCTTCAATGATTGCTTCATTTCACCGCAAAGGTAGAAAAATTATTGTTATTGACAAAAAAATCTCACCCCAAGTCCGCCGTTTTGCTTGTTTTTTAATACTTTTGCATCCGATTATGGAATTGCAACAAATCATTGACATCGTTCGGGATGTATCACGCCTGACGGACTGCCGACTCTACGACATCAAAGTCACGGAAAAAGACGGCCCCGCCAACATCGTCACATCTGCCGACCTGGCCGTACAACAGGCTTTGATTGCCAGACTGTCGTCACTGTTTCCCGGATCGCATTTTCTGTGCGAAGAGGAGCATTTGGACAACCCCGAAGCCAACGACGATGCTCCGCTCTGGATTATCGATCCCATAGACGGCACGGCCAACTACGCACGCGGCATACACGACTGTGCCATATCCGTGGCCTATTGCGTGGGAGGGCAGGTGGAGATGGGCGTGGTGTATCTCCCGCGCACGAATGAATGCTTCTCCGCCCAAAGAGGACGGGGTGCATGGCTCAACGGCGAAGCCATACACGTGTCCGACCGCTCGTTCAAAGAAAGCATTCTCTGCACTGCCATGTGTGTCTATCATAAAGAGAATGCACCGATTTGTGCCGGTATCATCATGGAGACCTATCTTCAGGCCAACGATTTCAGACGTTTCGGCGCTGCTGCTCCGGAGCTTTGCTATCTGGCCGCCGGACGCGTGGAACTCTACTTCGAATATATGCTCTCTCCCTGGGATTATGCAGCAGCACAGCTGGTGCTCACCGAGGCCGGAGGCGTGGCGTCCGACCTTGAAGGCCTGGCGCTCAACCCCGCACGTCCCTCAGGAATTTTGGCCGCCAACAACGCGGAGAACCACGCCCGCTTAGCGGAGATTACGGCCAAGAACCTCAAGCCCTACTCCCGCTATTGACCGTGCCACCGTGTAGGCGGTGGTCCATGCTGCCTGAAAATTGAACCCGCCCGTCACACCGTCCACGTCCAACACCTCCCCGGCAAAATAAAGTCCGGGCCGATGGCGGCTTTCGAGCGTGGAAGGGTTCACGCCCTGAAGGGCAATGCCCCCCGCCGTCACAAATTCATCCTTGTACTTACCCCGCCCGTTAATGCTGTAAACATCTCCAACCAAAGTGGTGACCAGGCGGTTCATCTCCTTACGGTTCAATTCGCCCCAACGCCGTACGTCAAAGCCCAAAGCACGCTCCGTGAGATAAGTCCAAAGGCGCTGCGTCAAAGCACCGATGGCGTGTGAAGCAACAAGCCGTCCGGGCTCCCGACGCACCATTTCGTTCAGCATATCACGCACCTCATCTTCCGAACGTTTCATCCAGTTCACCACCAGCAAAGCACGATAGTCCGAGTCCGCTAGAAAGCGTGCGCCGTAGCTCGAAAGCTTCAGAATGGCCGGACCGCTCATGCCCCAATGGGTGATTAACAAAGGCCCGTCCGCCGAAAATTTTGTTCCGGCAAGTTTTACCTCCGCCTCTACCACTGTACCCATCAGTTCGCGAAGTGCCGTATCATCTATATTAAAGGTGAAAAGCGAGGGAACCGGCTGCACTAATTCATGCCCCAAAACCGCAAGCCACCGGAGACCTTCCGCTCTCGCAGAACCGCCTGTTGTTACAGCCACAAAATCGAAATCCGAGAGTTGTCCGATATCGCTGACGGGCGTCCCGGTGAAAATCTTCACGCCATAGCGACGCGACAATGCGAGGAAGCAGTCGATGACGGCATGAGAATCCTGCACCTTGGGAAAAACACAATGATCCTCCTGGGTGACCAGCGGCACGCCGTGACGTTCAAACCACCGATAGGCGTCGCGATGACTGAACACATTCATAAGGCGCTTCATCAACCGGTGTCCTCTGGGATACACGGCGCTCAGGTCTGCCATGTCTTCAAAGCTGTTGGTGCAGTTGCAACGCCCTCCGCCGCTCACTTCCACCTTGGCCAATACGCGGCTGCTGCGCTCAAAGATGACGACCTCCATCTCCGGCATCATCTCCTTAAGGTTGACGGCAAGAAAAAATCCGGCGGCTCCTCCGCCCACAATGGCAGTCTTCATCCTCGCTTTGTGTTTACGCCGGCAAAGATAAGGAATTTATACGGAAATATCACTTCCTGCGCGAACATTAAATTATAAAAACAGAAAAAAAGAGTCTCCATGATTGGAAACTCTTTTCTTTCTGTTGAATCGAACGCGGAGAGACAGGGATGAAGACACCTATATTGCACTATACCACAACTCGCTGCTTCAGTACACCATAGCGAGATTTCACTGTTCTTCATTCTTCATCACATACCATGTCATTTTGCTTCTTCGTGGGTCTGATTCAGGGTTATGACACACCATATAAAGTTTCTTTGTTTTTTTTATAAACTAAAAATAAATCCGAAAGTACAATATATATAAAACAAAACCAAATACTAAAAAAGAAAAAATGAAAGACGAAAATTATTCACGGATATTTATCCACAACATCAACTGTTCTTTGGTTAGATCCAGCGGTACCGACTTGCACACGTTGCGTCTGAGAGTGACTCATGGTGGAAGGCGCATCGACCTGCGAACACGAATTCGGATTACGCCTCAGCAATGGGACAGCAAGAGACAACGCGTCAAGTCCAACTACAGTCTGAACGGTCATAATAGTAGCGACATCAACACCGTTATTGATTCATACCTTTTATATATACATAATTATTTTCGAGATTGCGAACTTGCTAATCGCAACCCGTCATTGCCAGACTTGCGCTCGAAATTCAATTCATGTTTCAAGCAGACGAAAGAACAGCGTAGTAGCGAATTCTTCCTTCTGTTTGATGAGTTCATCAAAGAACAGTGTAGTGTCAAAGGCTGGGGCAAGGATATGGTCAATGTTTACAACCGGCTTCGCGACAAGTTACAAAAATTCAACCCAGATCTGACATTTCTCGCATTAACTACGAAGAATCTGGAGGCATTCAAAGTCTATCTCTCAAGAACCATGTACAATGATGCACTCAAAAAGAATCTCGCATATTTGAAATCATTTGTCAATTGGGCAAAGAAGAAGCACTATTGTGTGTGCGAGGACTACGACAGCTACCTGCCGAAGCTGCCCCAAGCTCATATAAGTGTCAAGTATCTCACTATCGACGAGATCGACCGGATATACAATTTACAGTTGGAACTGGGTAGTCGGTTGGATCAAACACGCGACATGTTCATCTTTCAATGTTATACGGCGCTTCGCTACTCAGATTTACGGCAGCTTCGTCCGGACAACATATATATCAATGATAACGGAAAATACATAATTCGTTTATTAACCGAAAAGGACGATGACGCTGTTACTTACCCGTTAGCACAAAGGGCAGCAGAGATTTACCAAAAATACGCGAAGAACATATATGATGGGGGGCGACTCTTCCCCATTTTGAGCAACGCAAAATATAATATTCACCTGAAGGAATTGGGAAAGGCTGCTGGCCTGACCGGTGAATGGATAGACTATGAGTACCGTCTCACACAGAAGATTGAAGTACGTACACCGAAGTGTAATTTGTCCACCCACACCGCCCGACGAACATTTATCGTGAGTGCTATCAATGAAGGAGTATCTACTGATTTGATTCGATTAATCACATCACACAGTGATCTCAAGGCAATGGACCCATATATCGAAGCCACGATGAAAGGGACTGGAAGCGTCATCAGCGCCTTAGACAAAACTTATTCAAAATCATAAATATGCAACAAAACCGAGAAAACTGGACTGCCGTAAGAAACAACGGTAGATATATCGTTATCGACAAGATAACCAATGAAATAATCAACACATGCCAAGGCTATGGCTTTAAGACTGAAGCAACCTGCTGGAATTGGATTAGAAACATGCAGAGACAGGTCGGAATAGTTACCCGTGAGCAATCGATAGACCGCCCCCACTCCTATCCGCTGTTTTAACCACAAAAGAACGATGGCCTCCAATTACTGGGGCCATCATCCATCTCTTCTGTTTAAATGCTTCTACTTCACGAAATATTTCTTCCCGCCTTGGATATAATACCCGCTTGCAGGCTTCTGCTGGAGACGACGGCCCATAAGGTCGAAGATGGGAGCGCTCTCATTTGCCTTTAAGTTCTTGTTGGACTTCAGCTCTTCTACAGCAGTCGGATCTATTCCAACTATGTTACCAAACTCCTTCCATTGATCCGCTGTTTTATAAGCATTCAAAGAAGTTTCAGGAACATATAAGGTTGCCGTGCTTTGAGGCACATATTTAAATGCATGGTAACCCGTATTAGGAACGTTCTCTGCAAGACATGTAACAGACGTGAGGCCCGAGCAATGTCCGAAGGCAGATTCGCCAATGATCGTTACACTCTCGGGAATTCTGATAGATGTGAGACCGGAGCAATCTTCGAAGGCACTACCGCCTATGCTCGTCACACTGTTGGGAATGGTAATGGAAGTGAGGCTGGAGCACTCAACGAAGGCATACTCGCCAATGCTTGTCACACTGTTGGGAATAGTTATA
>CADAVI010000076.1 GCA_902791295.1 uncultured Bacteroidales bacterium
GTAGCCGAGGCTCTTGCCGAAGGAGGGCATGTTGTAGTAGCCGCTCTTGCCCGTGTCGTAAGGCGCGTGGAGGCCGATGCCCAGGTCGAAGCGCACCACAAGGAAGTCCAGGTCGTAGCGCAGGCCGATGCCGGTGCCGAGCGCCAGGTCGTTGCCCAGGTTGGCAAAGCTGAAGGTGCCGCCGGGACGGTTGACGTCGTCCTCCATCAGCCACACATTGCCCGCATCGATGAACGCAGCGCCGAAGAGCGAGCCCACGATGGGGAAGCGATACTCCAGGTTGGCCTCGAAGCGCAGCGTGCCGACCTGGTCGAGGTAGCTGTAGTTGGAAGCCGAGGGCTTGTAGCTGCCCGGTCCGATGGAGCGGATGGCGAAGCCGCGGATGCTGTTGGCGCCGCCGGCGGCGAAGAGGTCGCCGTAGGGCGCCGTGATGCTGTTGCCGTAGCAGCGGAGCGCACCGAGATAGGCGCGCGTGAGAAGCTGCTGGCGCGGTGTGATGTGGTAGGTGTGGACGTAGTCCACGGAGGCCTTGATGAACTGGGCAAAGGGCACGCCGAAGAGCGCCTTGTCGCTCTCCGAGAAAGGCTTGCCGCCGATGGCGTAGAGGCACGACATGACGCCGCCCGCCTGCTTCACATTGAGGGTGAGGGCGGAGGTGGAGCGCTTGTTGAGCGTGATGACCCCCTGGCCGGCGATGTAGCGCCTTGTGCGCGAGCGCCACTTGAGGGTGTACTCCATCGAGGGGACAAACTGGTCGCGCATGGAGACGGCCAGCGCGGGATTCTTGGCCATCACCTCGTCGAAACGCTCCGTGGTGGACAGCTGGCGCTCATAGACCAGGTGGAAGGGCGTGATTTCGTGTTGAATGTTCTGTTGGCGCTGCAGTGTCCAATAGACGCGGCCGCCCAGAGAGAAGCGTGAATAGTAGGCGGCGCGGTTGCTCCAGCGGCCGTCCACCTTGAAATTGGTGGTGGCGCGGGCCAGGCGTCCCAGGCGGCGTCCCAGGCCGAAGAACATGAAGCGGGGGTAGGACAGGTTGAGGTTGGCGCCCAGTTCCCACGAATTGAGCAGTGAGCGTTTGCCGCTCATGTTGGCGCCCGTCTGCCACTCGTAGGAGGCGTCCACGCCGAAGGAGAGCGTCTCGGCGCCGCGGAAGGCATTCTTCTTGGAGAGCGTGTAGGAGGCTCCGGGGCCCAGCTGACCGTTGCTCTTGTAGGTGAAGCGTCCTTCGAACTCGGAGTCGTAGGGCTTGTCGAGCGTGGCGCGGATGCGTATGTCGAGCGTGTCGGTGGAGTCGCGCGGCACGAAGGCCATCTGCACCGAGGAGAACACGCCCATGCCCGAGAGGCGCTCCAGCACGCGGTCCATGCGCGAGCGGTTGTAGCGGTCGCCCTTGTTATAGTAGAGGTAGTGGTGGATGGCGCCGTAACGCAGGGGCGGCACCCAGGTGGGGCGGTTGGCCGTGGAGTCGTGGGCGGTCACCGTCCGTCCGGCTTTGCTCATCCGTTTGGCGAAACGTTTGTATCGGCGGCGGAACCAGCCCTGACTCTTCTGCTTGCCGCCGGCGAAGAGCATGCGGGAGGCGTCTGTGCCGATGCTGTCGTGAATCTGGCGGTCGTTGAACTCGTAGAGCATCACCCTGGTGTTGCCCAGATAGTATTGGCGCAGCACATGATCCTTGTTGCCCGGTGCGGGCGCCACCTCCAACTGAACGTGCCCGGCGCGCTCCACCGTGTCGGCCCTGTAGGCGATGTGGGTGGGCTGCACGTAGTAGTAGCCGCGGTTTTGAAGCAGCGAGGCAATGCGCTCGCGCTCGTTCTGCAGGTCGGCGGCCGAGAAGGGCGCGCCGGAGTGGAGCAGACGCTCCGCATCGTTGCGGCGCAGGATGCTGTCCACCTCCTCGGGGAACTTTTTGTACTCAATGCGGTCGAGATGCCACAGCGGACCGGGGAGCACGGCATAGCTTACCTTTTGCTTGCGGGGATTCTTCTGCGGCACAATCTGATAATCCACGCGGCCGTTGAAGTAGCCGTTGTTGAAGAGCGTGCTGCGGGCCACCTGGGTGCGCACGTCGGGATTGAGCATCGACATCGTGCGCGGGTTCTGCGAGAAGTTGTTGAACATCCATTTGCCGAAGCGGCTCTCGGAGTTGACGTAGCGGTTCCATATCCACAGGCCCGGTGTGAACGGTATCGTCACCTTGGAGGAGCCCATGAGGCTGCCGTTGGGCGCATAGGAGAGCGCGCCCTCCACCTCTTCGCGCACGTGTTCGTAGGTCTCCTTGTCCTTTTCACGCTGGATGCGCAGCGAGTCCTTCTGCTCCGCAGTGAGCGCTGAGGCGTTGTCGCGGCGCAGCAGCGACTTGTCGGGCTGCGTGCCGCTGAGCAACTGCTTGACGTAGGAGGCCGCATGGCCCACGGCGGAGATGACGCCGGTGGAGTCGGGCGCTTCGGCGTCCTTCTGCTGCTTGAGCGGAGCGCCGTAGGACAATTCCTTGATGCCCGTGTAGAGATATTCGTCCTCGGGCAGGTTTTTCGTCTGGCTGCACGCCGAGAGCAGCGCGAGAAAGAGCAATATGAAAGGAATATGGCGGAAGGGTCTGTTCATTTTTTCTGTCGGAAGAGGAAGAGTTCGCCCAGCGTGGATGTCTTGCGGCGGAAGACGAGGCCGGCGCCCGTCTTGGTCACCGTGCCCTCCATGAGGGTCTCGTATTCGCGGTCGTAGAAGGCGCGCACGTAGCGGGTGCCGGAGTTGTCGAGGCGATACTCCACCGAGATGTTGTTGACGATGCTCTCGCCCGTGTTTTTCACCTGATTGCCGCTGGAGACCTTGCCGCCCACGATGACGGAGATGCGGTTGCCCCAGAAGCGCTTGGCGAAGGAGAAGTTGTAGTCGGTCTGCGCGACGCCGCTGGCGTTGGTCGTGTTGTCCATGCCGAAGCCGATGTCCACCGTCTTGAGGGCCTTGCCTGCGATGGAGTTAATCTGGCTCTGGAGGAAGGAGTTGAGCGCGCCGGAGGCTGTGAAGCCGCCGCCCGAGCTCTGATAGTTGTCGGTGACGTACATGCCGGTGGCCAGCAGCGTGACGGCCACACGGCCGCGCTGCTCGGTGGACATGGCGGAGATTTCCTGCTGGCAGGTGAGGTCTTCGGGCGCTTCAATCGTAAACTCAAGGCCGAGGTCTTTGAGGTTGCGTGTCACGCGGATGCCCACGTCGAAGTTGACCGAGCGCGTCACCTTGCCCTCCGTGACGCTGGCTTTCTTGATTTCGGAAGCCGAAAGGGAGAGGGTGGGATTGAGCGGGTCGCCCAGGAATTCGATATAGGAGCCTGTGTGCAGTTTGAAGTTCTTGAGCGAAGCCACCACCAGGGAGTAGTCGAGGCGGCCCGAGAGCACGGTGTAGCGGCCGAAGAGCCGGTTGCCCGTCTGCGGGTCGTAGCTGAAGGTGAGGTCGCCGCCGCCCTCTATCTCCAGATTGTCGCTGCCGTCTTCGGAGAGCAGCACGTGCATCGTGGCGGCATCGTCGATGGAGAGCGCCAGGTTGAGACGGATGTCCATCGGTTCGGCGGTCTCCTTCTCCACGGTGGTGGTGTCGCTGAAGTCCACGAAGGTGACGAGTTCGTCAAGCCGGTTGTCTGCCGAGAGCGGCGTGTCGGTGATAACGTAGGTGAGGTCCGTCTTACCCAAAAGATGCAGTTTGCCGCCGATGCGCATCTTCTGCAGGTCGCCGCCCAGACGCACGTCTGCATCGACGTAGGCCTTGCCGTAGGTCTGCGCCTTCTTGTTGCGCGGGGCGTCGATGAGGCGGAAATTCTCCGCCTGCACCCTCAGGCCGAGTTTGATGTGCTCCAGGTCCTGAAAGTCCACCTTGCCGCCAATCATCATGGCGTGCTCGATGTCGAGGTCGGGGCGTTCGCCCTTCTTGCCGTCCACCACGGAGAAGGCGCGCAGGTTGTTCATCTCTATCACGCTGTTGTTGATGTGCAGCGTGTCGCGCGGCAGAGCCAGATGCACGCTGTAGGGCACGGAGCGGATGTCCATCGAGTCGGTGGCCAGAGCACCGTTGAGGCGCAGCGCGGAGACGGGCCCCTTGACGGAGAGATGGCCCACAGCGTAGCCGTTGAGCGTGAGCAGGTCGTTGGGGATGAAGCCGTTGGCCAGCAGCAGAGGCAGACGCTGCAGCGTGGCGGTGGCGTCGATATGGTCTTCTTTGGTCTCGCGGTCGTTCCAGTAGCTGCCGTTGAGCAGCAGGACCTCGCGGCCGTTTTGTGTCAGCTGTCCGTCCACCACCTGAGTGCCGTCGGGGTTGGGCATCCACACCATGTTGAGGCCCACGGTGCCCAGCGGGGCTTTTTCATAGACGAGGTCGCGGGCGTTGAGTTCGAGGGCTACCGTAGCCTCCGTCGTATCGACCACCAGAGCGTGCGCATCGCCGTCGAGGAAGCCGCTGACGTGCGGCATCACGAAGGGGAGCACCTGGCAGAGTTCACCCAGATTGAGACGGCGCACCGAGAGCGTGAGATCCTGCAGCACGTCGTTCCGACGCTCTTCCGGCGAAAAGAGCATGAGTTGCGTGCCGTCGTCGGCAATGAGGTTGAAGTCGGCGCGGATGCGGCGATCGCGGTCGAGGGCGATGTAGTTGTCCCGGTTCACCGTGAAGCGCCGATAGGCCAGGATGGGGTTGTGCGGCGTGATGTGGCCCACCAGAGCGGAGTCTTCGCCCGCGATGTGCAGACCCACATCGATGCCCTTTTCGCCCTGCGCGTCGTAGAACTCGAGCGCCGTCTCGATGGCGGCGGGCTGAAGCGAGGCGGTGAAGACGGAGCGGAAGGCGCCTGTGGGGTTCTGTGCTGAATTGATGAAGCGGGAGAGCAGGTTGAAGCCCTTGCTGTCGTGGTCGATGTGCAGTTGCAGCGTGTCCAGGCGCACGTTTTCATTGGCGATGCCGTAGGCGTGTCCTTCGCCGCTGATGCCCCGCACGTTGTCGCTCGAAAGGCGGAGCGCCACTTCGTCGAAATCGTATTTGAGGTGTTGCACAATCCTGGCCAGCGTGTTGTTGCGCTCGCTGTAGAAGTTGAGGTTGAAAGTGGGCAGCATCGTCTTCAGCGAGTCGTGATTGACGTGTAGCGGACGATGATGCTCCACCGACTCATTCATCTGATGCTTGAGGTATCCGTTGACGTCCGCTATCTTGGAGAGCATGCGCTTGAGCCCGTCGGCCGACGTGAAGCGGAGCAGCAGGTCGCCCGCTTCGGCGTGGGCCGTCATGCTGTCGGGCGTGAGGTGCGTCTCCATCAGGAGGGGCAGGGGATGAAACGCGGTGTCGCGGGTCTCGATAGCGATGTCTGCGAGCGTGGCGCGCAGGTCGTGGCGCTCTTTGAAGTCGGTGGCGGCTGTGGCCGAGAGGTTTGCCGCAACGGAAAGCGTGTCTTTGACCAGGCGGAGCGCACGCAGGTCGGCGCGCTCGAGGTTCATGTCAAGGCGGGCGTCCCGGATGCTGTTTTTCAGTACAATGGCCGAAGCCGCGGCGTCGGTCTTGAGCAGGCGGTTGTCGGCTTTGAGATTGAGTGCGGCGCGGTGGTGGCGAAGTGAGGCATCGGCCTTCACATTGTCGATGAGCCACGACCCGTAGGCCAGGGATTCCAGCGAGAGCGAAGCGGCCAGCGCGGTGGCGGCGTCGTAGGGGTCGGTGCCCTGTCCCTTCACCCGGGCGGAAGCCGAGAGGCGGCCGATGCTGTCGCGCGGCATAAAGTCGCGGATGTCGATGCCGTTGATGCGCGTTTGGGCTTCGTAGCTGTTGTCGGCGCCGTTGTAGTTGCCCACCAGGTGCACGTTGCCGCGCCCCTCGCGGAGGATGGCGTCCACGTGACAGCGTCGGCCCTCCACCATGGTGAGTGCGTTGAGGTCCATGGGCGGCAGGGCGATGCCCTTGAGGGAGAGGCGTCGGGCGAGCGGCGTGAGATTGTGCGTTCTGACGTCCCATTCAACGCTTGCCGAGAGCGAATCCGGGCGGTCGAGATTGGCGGCTCTTCCGTTGGCCCATATGTCTATCTCTTCGGGCAGCCACACGTGGAGCGAATCCAACGTGACGGTCTGCAGGTTGCCGGCTGCGCTGAGTGCGGCATTGAGCGATGGGGTGGAGAGGCTCAGACGGCCCACGGAGAAGTGCAGCGGCTCCAGCGAGAGCGAGAGGCGCGAGATGCCCACCGTGAAGGGCGTGAGCTGATAGGACAGGGGCGTCAGGTCGGGCGGAAAGAGAGGGGAGGCTGTCCCCAGGGAGTCGAGCGTGACGATGCTGAGCGAATCCACCGTAGCTTCGAAGCAGTCCACCACATAGATGGAGGGCCCCAGGGCAACGTCGCCTCCCGAGAGATTGGCTTCGCGCAGTTGGGCGAAGACGCTGAGCGTGTCGCCCGCAGTGCGGAAGCTGGCGCGCACGTCGCTGAGCCCGATGCGGCTGATGTTCACCACGAGCGGCGGCAGCTCGGTCTTCGAAGTGTCCTTCTCCGTGGTGTCGGGACGCAGGGTGATGTTGACCTGTCCGCTGTGGAGGTCGAGCCCTTCAACGCCGATGCGCCAGTGGAGCGCCTGTTTGAGGTTGAGGTCGGCAACAGCCTGGTTGACAGCCACTAAGGTGTCGCCCCTGTCGATGACGGTGAGGCGCTTGAGGTCGAGGTCGAGGGGGAAACTGATACCCAGGCGGCCGATGCTGATTTGCATCCCGGTGGCTTCGGAGGCATAGCGTGCCGCCGTCTGCACGGCCCATTGCTGCACGGGCGGCACATAGAGCGCCGCCGCCAACAGGAAGGGCAGCAGGACAATGGTGAGAACCGTCCAAAGCAGCGTCTTGGCTATGATTCGAAGTAGTGCCATAAGCGGTCGTCAGGCACGGGCGCCGTGACGGAAACGGTTGCGTGGGTGACGGGGTGCTCCAGCGTGAGGGTGCGCGCGTGCAGAGAAATGCTGCCGTCGGGATTGGAGCGCGGCGCGCCGTATTTGAGGTCGCCTTTGATGGGGCAGCCTATCTTGGCCAACTGGCAGCGTATCTGGTGGTGACGCCCCGTGCGGAGCGTGACTTCCAGCAGGTGGTAGCGGTCGCCGGAGGCGATTAGACGATAGTCGAGTACGGCCTTCTTCGAGCGGGGCACTTCGCGGTCGAAGGCTGTGGCCTTGTTGGTCTTCTCATTGCGCGTGAGCCAATGGACGAGCGTCCCTTCGGGCGCCTCAGGCCGGTTGGCCACGATGGCCCAATAGGTCTTGTGCACGCTCTCGTGGTCGGCAAAGAGAGCATTCAGACGAGATAGTGCTTTGCTTGTACGGGCAAACAGTACGATGCCGCTTACGGGACGATCCAACCGGTGTACCACACCAAGGAAGACGCTACCGGGTTTGTGGTAGCGCTCCTTGATGTATTCCTTCACTGTTTCCGATAGGGGCTTGTCGCCGGTCTTGTCGCCCTGTACAATTTCTCCGGCAGCCTTTGAAACAATGATGATATGGTTGTCCTCGTAAAGTACTGTCACCGCACTATTCTTTAAGAGTCCGTTCTTTTATTGCCTGTTCTATGACCGTCATCAGCGAGTCTGCCTTGGATGCAAGTTCACTATCAACAGACTTGTTGCATTTCTTCAGATACTCTTTCGCAGCGTAGGGATCGCCCGCTTCCAATGTGTCTTTTGCACAGTAGAAATAACTCCATGCAACAGATTGCGGTGTGTCACAGGAAATGAGAGATGCAGTCAGACACGCAGACAGTACCAGCAGAAAAATAAGGGCTCGTCTTATAATCATTTTAGTTATAATTAGTTATAAAACACCAATATTCTTAATTATTACATATTCATGCCGCCATCGACCTGAATCACCTGTCCGCTGACGTAGGATGAAAGGTCGGAGGCCAGATAAAGCGCCGTGTTGGCGATGTCTTCCACCTGTCCGCCGCGGCGCAGGGGTATCTTCTTCTTCCACTCCTCACGCACTTCGTCGGGCAGAGCGGCCGTCATGGCCGTCTCGATGAAGCCCGGGGCGATGGCGTTGGCGCGGATGCCTTTGGGGCCCATCTCCTGCGCGATGCTCTTGGCCAGGGCGATGAGGCCGGCCTTGGAGGCGGCGTAGTTGGCCTGTCCGGCGTTGCCGTGAACGCCGACAACGGAAGCCATGTTGATGATGCTGCCGCTGCGCTGGCGCATCATGACGGGCACGCAGGCGTGGATGAAGTTGAAGGCAGACTTCAGGTTGACGTTGATGACGGCGTCCCACTGCTGCTCGCTCATGCGCAGCATCAGTCCGTCCTTGGTGATGCCGGCGTTGTTGACCAGAATGTCGATGGTGCCGAAGTCCTGCTTGATCTGGGCGACGACTTTCTCGGTCTCGGCAAAGTCGGCGGCGTTGCCGGCGTAGGCGATGCACTTCACGCCGAGGGCTTCAATCTCTTTGCGCGTGGCTTCGAGACCGGCGGCCATATCGTCGTTGAGCACGAGGTCGGTGAACGCAATGTTGGCGCCTTCGGAAGCGAACTTCAGGGCGATGGATTTGCCGATGCCGCGGGCGGCGCCGGTGATGAGAGCGGTTTTTCCTTGTAAAAGCATATCAGTTGATTTTTTTGAATTGATGACCTATGGCGCGGTGGATGATGCGCTGCACGGCGGCGCGGGAGGCTGCAGGCGAGAGCCCGT
>CADAVI010000077.1 GCA_902791295.1 uncultured Bacteroidales bacterium
TTTCGCTGCTGCGGGGCTGATACTGCCTCCGCTCGGCGTCATCGACGGCTCCGTGCTCATGCTCTCCGCACAACTCCTCGTCCTCTGCGCCACACTCCTTGGCGTTGACGGCTACTATGAGAAAATGAAGGAGATACTGAAGAAATAAGATGGCTCGCTACGTCGTTTTACCGTCTACGCGGTGTCCTGCTGGGAACGTCAGTGCTATTGGGTGCGTCATCGCGGTGGTGGGGATGCCTTCGGTTTCACCTCGGCCGCATTTGCTGACGCAAAAGCAGCCGCCCTCTTCCTTCCTCCGCAAGGAGAGATTGACCACACCGTGCTGCTGCTCTGCGCGCAGTTCCTGCTCTTCGCCGCCACACTCCTCGGCGTGGATGGCTACTACGACAAGATGCGGGAACTAATGAAAAATTAAAAGTGAAAAGTTAGACCCCGAAGGAGGTCGAATAACACAGGATAGGGGCTGCCCCTATCGATGGGGCCCATACCACCCACAATTATTAGCCCCTTACAGGGGCGTTGGGGAATAGGGGTGATCCATTTACGCAGGGCCTTTCCCTCCGTCGCGAGTGGGGACTCGCTCCCCTTTGTGGGGCCGTAGCCACATTCAGTGGCTACTCTAAAGACCCCAGTCGCCCTGCACTAGGTTATTTTGCTCTTTCAGAGCACCTGAAACTAGAAAGAGGCCGTCGGAACTATCCGGCGGCTGCTTTGCCCTGAAAAACGTTGAATCGAATTTTCTCATTTTCTCATTTTCTCATCATCATTTTTTGAGTTTTTCATAATGCGGCTTCAGCCCGCGCCAGCGACGACCTCATCTTCGAGGTGTGTATGAGCAAGGTGGACCTCCACGCCCTCGACAGGGCCTACAGCATCGCCTTCCCCTGGGCTACGCCGATCAACGTCAATAAGAAGAGAGCCAAAGCTAAGAGCTAACAGTCAGAGCCCCGTCGGAGTAGCACCCGATGGGCGCTTTTTGTGGCGGAAATGCAAAAAATGATGCACATAATGACAAAAATGATACATTAAATAAATATTTACGGACAATTCGCCTTAATTTTCAATAAATTGCCGTATATTGCACCAGATTATGCGTAAAGCGCGCGTAAAACAGATGAAATAAATCAGTAAATATACAACCCCCTATGAGAAAGTTTTTCATGGCACTCGTCGCCGTCCTGGGCGCGATGACCGCATGGGCAGAGGATATTGAAGTCACCTATATCGACGCCGACGGCAAGGAAAAGACCGTGACGGCCACAGTCGTCGACTTTTCGGGAGGCGGCATCTATGGCACCAAGGGAGAAGAGCACTGGTACGTCGTGAACGGTGAGGTCAAAATCGCGTATATGAACTTCATGGATGATCATGCCCACCTCATCCTGGCAGACGGGGCAAAGCTCACCGTCGACGACGCCATACTCGGATTTGTCTTCAATGCCGAGAAGAATCTCACCATCTACGGCCAGAAAGAAGGCACGGGACAGCTCTTCGCCTCTGCAGGCAACATCGGCTACAGCATCTGCTCCCTTTACGGGGACATCACCATCAACGGCGGTATCATAACGGCCATAACCGACCATTGGGAGAGCATAGGCATCCTGGCCGAAGGGAAAATCACCATCAACGGCGGCAGCGTGACAGCCACGAGCAGCGGTGAAGACGCCGACGGCATCTACACCTCAAACGGGGACATCACCGTCAACGGCGGCACCGTCACCGCGACGGGCGGCACCAAAGAGGGCAGCGGCATCAAAACCAATAACGGGAACATCATCATCAACGGCGGCAGCGTGACGGCTGCGAGCAGCAGCGAAAAAGGCAGCGGCGTCACGGCATCGGGCACGACCACCCTCGCCGGAGGCGTGCTGACGTCCGATAAATACTCCGGCGCAGTCAGCATAGCAGACGGTTTCACCTACAGCGACGGCGAGAACCTCTACAACGGCACGCTGGACGACGAGCAAAAGGGCGCCATCGCCGGCAAGACGATGCAGTCGGCTCTGTTGTCGCTGAACGACAACGCCGTCAACAGCGTGGCCATCGCCGCATACGACGGCAAGCTCATGATAGCGAAGCTCTCGGGCCGCATGCTGAATATGGAAGGCAACTGGAACACCCTCACGCTGCCCTTCAATGTGGACGCATTCGCCGGAACGCATCTTGAAGGCGCTACGGTCAAGGAGCTCGACACCGAAGGCTGGTATGACGCAGAAGGCACCCGCCACGACGAAGGCGGCGAGGGGCTCCGCCAGACCGGCTACGACAGCGAAAGCGGCACGCTCACGCTCTACTTCAAAGATGCTGCGGCCATCGAGGCCGGCAAGCCCTATCTGGTGAAGTGGGAGAGCGGATTGCCGGCAGCCCTGACCGTCAACTCGGCAGAGGACTGGAACACATTTGCAAGCAATATAAACAACGGAACGGAGTCATACGAGGGCAAGCTGGTCAGACTCGGCGCCGACATCGACGTGACAACGACAGTGGGCACAAGCGAGCATCCCTTCAGGGGCATCTTCGACGGTGCGGGACACACGATGAACGTCACGCTTGACGACACGGACAATCGTGGCACCGCCCCGTTCCGTTACATCAGCGACGCCATCATTCAAAACGTCAGGACCACAGGAACGGTTTCTGGTAGAAGGCACTGCACCGGACTCGTAGGCTATGCCTACAGCGGCACGAACACGATTCAGAACTGCCAGGTGGCCGTGAGTGTCACTTCAACGGAGAAATGGTTCGGCGGCGTTCTCGGACACGGCATGTCGTCGATCACCGCCGTCGCCAACTGTCTCTTCACGGGAAGCCTGACGGGACCGGACGACGCCATCATCGGCGTTTTCGATGCATGGAACGATGAAGGAACGCACAGCATTGAGAACTGTTTGGAGAACGGCACGTACGGCATCACCGTGAAGACGGCCGGCAAAGACAATGTCACCGTCAAGAACTGTTTCGGGAAGAGCGGCAAAGTGGCAGACGCCACCGATGCCAGCGGCATGAGCAGCGAAGTGCTGCAGGCTGTCCTCGGCTCCGAATGGGAAACAGCGGACGGAGACGTGGTGCCCAAGTCGGCTCCGACAAGCATCTTCAACCCGGTGTTCAACGCTGTTGTCATCAGCAAAAACAACACTCCGGTGACGAGCGGGGACGGCAACGTGGAGTTCCGCGGCAACTACGATCCCACAGTGCTTCCCGGCGACGATGTAAGCAATCTGTATCTCGGTGCGGGGAACCATCTCTTCTGGCCCGTAAACGACAAGACCATCAACGGCTTCCGCGCCTACTTCCACGTGAATCTCGGTCCGGAGCAGATGGTGCACAACATCGTGATGAACCTCGATATAGACGATCCGACCGCAGTGGAAGAGATTAAAAGTTCAATGTTCAATGTTCAATGTTCAATGGACAATGGGCCTTGGTACGACCTCTCCGGTCGCAAGTACGACAGCAAGCCGACGAAGCCTGGCATCTATGTGCACAATGGCGAGAAGATTGTTGTTAATTGACAATTGATAATTGACAAATGATTAAAAAGCTTTTCGACATCGCAGCGAAGTGGATGAGCCTCATGGTGGTCATCGTGACCGCTGTGGTGCTCTTTGACCCGGCGCCCTTCGCCGCCATTGACACTCTGTGGATTGCCCCCATGCTGGGGCTCATCATGTTCGGCATGGGACTCACTCTTTCGCCCGAAGACTTTCGCGTGGTGGCCATGAGGCCGCGCGACGTCATCGCCGGCGTCGTGATGCAATACGTCGTGATGCCCCTCACGGCATGGGTGCTGGCACACCTGCTGCGCCTGCCCCAGGACGTGGCGCTCGGCGTGGTGCTCGTGGGCTGCTGCCCCGGAGGCACCGCTTCCAATGTGATTACCTATCTGGCCAAGGGCGACCTGGCGCTCTCCGTTGGCGTGACGGCATGCTCCACGCTGCTGGCGCCCCTGATGACGCCGATGCTGGTGTGGCTGCTCGCGGGAGAGAGCATCCATGTGGACGCCTGGGGCATGTTTGAGAGCATCTTCTGCATCGTCATCGCACCCATCGCCGCCGGTCTGGCCGCGCAGCGCTGGCTGCCGCAGCTGACGCGCCGCGCCGTGCCCTTCCTGCCCGGCTTCTCATCGCTGGCCATCGCCGCAACGGTGGCGCTCGTTGTGGGCCACACGGCCGACAAACTGATGACGGCGGGCCTGCTCGTCGTGGGTGTCGTGGTGATGCACAACGCCGTCGGCCTCTCGCTGGGCTACGCCGCAGCGCGTCTTCTGGGTATGGCTTATCCCAAGCGCGTGGCGCTCTCCATCGAGGTGGGGATGCAGAACTCGGGGCTGGCCTCTTCGCTGGCCGTCGTGCATTTTGCCGCCTATCCCCTGGCTGCCATTCCCGGCGCCGTGTTCAGCGTGTGGCACAACGTGAGCGGCGCCATCATGGCGAAGATTTATGCTTCGAAAGTTGACAGGTGAGGGCCCCTCCATCTCCCCGTAGGGGAGTATAATGGTCAATGTTCAATGGTCAATGTTCAATGAATAATTTCAGCGAGACGTTGCTCGAATGGTATGAGGCGCACGGAAGGACGCTGCCGTGGCGGGGGACGAAGGACCCCTATCGCGTGTGGCTCTCGGAGGTGATGCTGCAACAGACGCAGGTGGCGCAGGCCGAAGGCTACTACCGCCGCTTCACCGACGCCTGCCCCACGGTGGAAGCCCTCGCCGCGATGCCCGAAGACGAGGTGATGCGCCTCTGGCAGGGCCTCGGATACTACTCGCGCTGCCGCAACCTGCACCGAGCCGCCAAAGCCGTCGCCGCCCATTATGCTGCGGGACACACCCGTCTGAGCTACGAAGAATGGCGTGCTCTGCCCGGTGTGGGCGACTACACCGCCGCCGCCGTCACCAGCATCGTCTGGGGCGAGCGGCGTGCCGCCATCGACGGCAACCTCTACAGGGTGCTCAGCCGCGTGTTCGTCATCGACACCCCCATCGACCGTCCGGGCGCCGTGTTTCGCGACCTGGCAGCACAACTGCTCGACGACGGCGCAGAAGGGATGGCGCAGAGAGGATGGACGGCAGGAGAGTGGAACC
The DNA here is from genome assembly GCA_902791295.1 of uncultured Bacteroidales bacterium. Taxonomy (GTDB): domain Bacteria; phylum Bacteroidota; class Bacteroidia; order Bacteroidales; family Bacteroidaceae; genus Physcousia. The sequence goes on from CADAVI010000077.1 coordinate 5,081, forward strand.
AGGCGATGATGGATCTCGGCGCCACCGTGTGCACCCCCAAGAGTCCCCGCTGCGGGGAGTGCCCGCTGGAGACGATGTGTCTGGCACGGGCGGAGGGACGTCAGGAGCAGCTGCCCGTGAAAGCCGCGCGGGTGAAGGTGACGGAGCGCACGCTGCGCTATCTTATCATAGAGAACGGGAGGGGAGAAATACTGCTCCACCGCCGCACGGGGCGCGACATCTGGCGGGGACTCTGGGAGCCCCTTGAGGTGCCGGCCTCACACGCGATGAAGCCCGAGCATGTTGTCGGCCACCGCCTGACGCACCGGCTGCTGCGCATCGAAATCGGGCGCGGCAGTATGGCGGACGTGCCGCGCGAACTGACGGAGGACTACAGATGGGTGGCCCGGGAGGACGTGGTGCACTATGCGCTGCCCAAGCCCTTCACCAAAGTGTTGCCGCAAGAATAAGGGAGAAGACGAAGATGTTGCGCGCCGTCTCGGCCAGCACGCCGTTGAGCGCAGCGCCCTCCAGACGGCAGAGACGCCTCCACGCACCCGCGTGCAGCGCGAGATAGATAAGGAGCAGCAGGGGCGTCCAGGCGTAGCGCAGGGTGCAGAAATGAAAGCTCCCGGCAGCCAGAGCCGCAGCGGCGAGGCCCAGGAGCAGATACAGCGCACGCGAGAGGCGCGGCCCGATGAGGGTGCAGAGCGTCAGTTTGCCCGTGAGGCGGTCGCCCTCGCGGTCGCGGTAGTTGTTGACCACGAGCAGCGCATCGGTGGCAAGGCCCACGGCGAGGGCCAGACGCCAGAGGCGGGGCGTGGCGGCGACGTCCTGCAGGAGGCAGGTGCACACCACCGGCACGAGGCCGAAGAAGACCACCACGAGCACGTCGCCCAGAGCCAGGCGCGAGAAGAAGGTGGAGTAGGCCGCAAACGACAGCAGGCAGGCCGCACCCGTGAGGAGCATCACAAGCGGCGCGGGAAGTCCGAAGGGCATCGGGGCCTCAAGGGAAAAGGAGTGCGCGAAGAGCGTCAGTCCGACCAGAGCGGAGAGAAGCGTCACCAGCACCACAGCGCGTCGCATCGAGCGCATGGGGATGAGGCCGGCGGCGCACAGGCGCACGGGGCCCAGACGCGGCACGCGGGTGTCAACCCCCTTGCGGCAGTCCCACCAGTCGTTGAAGAGATTGGCGTCAATCTGCATCAGCAAGGCAAAGAGCAGACAGCCCAAGGCGGGCCAGAGGCGGAGCGAAGCGCTCTCGTGCCACGCGGCGGCAAGGCCCACAAGGACTGGGGCGGCAGCACCCGTGAGCGTGCGCGGACGGGCGGCCTGAAGCCAGAGGCGGAGACTCATTCCTTGGAGGAGCCGCTCTTGGGCAGCTTGTCGTTGGAGAGGGCGATGATGCGGCGGGCCTTCACGGCGCCCACGAGGGCCTTGAGGCGGCCGTAGTACTGACGGCGGATGTCGAGTTCGCCGGCGTCCTTTTTGAACTTCGACTGCATGAGTTCTTCGGCCTGAGCGTCAGTGAGTTTGCCCGACTCCTCGGCGGCGAAATACTTGTCCTGCACGGCGTCGTGCTTGTCCTTGTTGGTGTGGAGCGCTTCGACGAAGGCCTGCACGGTGGGGCGCACCTTGGAGGCGGTGGCCCGGTCCAAATGCATGGATTCCATGATGTAGTTGACACGGGCCATCTGCTTCTTCTGAGCATGGACCAGAGTGAGGCACAGGAGTGCCGCGAGGAGAAGGAAATAGCGTTTCATAGTGTGTTGTGTAGTGTTAGCATGTGAGTGTTTGCGCCGGCAAATGTAGAAAAAAAAATGAAATAGACAAAAAATCTCACAGCGCATGAAGCGTAAGAAATATTTTTTTTTGTAATTTTGCGCGGAAAATTGTCAAACCGATGGCAGAAGGTCGCAGAAAATCGCAGACAAGAGTGGTGGAGGTGCCCAGCGTGGACAACCTCGGACACCGCCAGCCCCAGAACCTCGAGATGGAGGCTGTGGTGCTGGGTGCGCTGATGGTGGAGCAGGACGCCTATTTCCAGGTGGCCGAAATCCTCAGTCCCGAGAGCTTCTACGATAAGCGTCACCAGAAGATCTACGAAGCCGTGCGCGACCTGGCCGCCAGGCAGAAGCCCATCGACGTGGTCACGGTGGTGGAGGAACTCGACGCCAAAGGCTGTCTGGCCGAAGTGGGCGGGCAGCCCTATGTGGCCAACCTGACGCTCGCCGTCAACTCGTCGGCCCACATCGAATACCACGCCCAGGTGATTCAGCAGAAATACCTGGCCCGACAAATCATCACGCTGACGAGCATGCTGCAGACCGAGGCCTTCGATCCGGGCGTTGACGTGGCCGACCTGATGCAGAGTGCACAGGGCCGCCTCTTCGAACTCTCGCAGAAGAACATGCGCACGGAGTACACCCAGATAGACCCCGTCATCAAACAGGCGCTCGACCAGCTCAACATCGCCGCCGCCAGAGAGGACGGACTCTCGGGTCTGACCACCGGATTCAGCAAGCTGGACAAGATGACCAGCGGATGGCAGAACTCCGACCTCGTCATCATCGCCGCCCGTCCGGCTATGGGCAAGACCGCCTTCGTCATCTCCATGATGGCCAAGATGGCCGTGGACCACAAGATTCCCGTGGCTATGTTCTCGCTGGAGATGAGCAACGTGCAGCTGGTCAACCGTCTCATCGTGAACATCTGCGAGATACCGGGCGAGAAGATTAAAAACGGACAGTTGGCCGCCTACGAATGGGACCAGCTCGACAAGCGCATCACACGGCTCTTCGGTGCGCCCATCTACATCGACGACACGCCCTCGCTGAGCGTGTTCGAACTCAGGACGAAGGCCCGCCGTCTGGTGAGCGAGCACGGCGTGAAAATCATCATGATTGACTACCTGCAGCTGATGAACGCCAGCGGCATGTCCTACAACAGCCGTCAGGAAGAAGTCTCGACCATCAGCCGAAGCCTCAAGCAGCTGGCCAAGGAGCTCAACATCCCCATCATCGCCCTCTCGCAGCTCAACCGCGGCGTGGAGTCGCGCGAAGGCATCGAGGGCAAGCGCCCCCAGCTGGCCGACCTGCGCGAATCGGGTGCCATCGAGCAGGACGCCGACATGGTGTGCTTCATTCACCGCCCGGAGTACTACAAGATATATCAGGACGAGAAGGGGCGCGACCTCAGAGGTATGGCCGAAATCATCATCGCCAAGCACCGTAACGGCGCCGTGGGCGACGTGCTCCTGCGATTCATGAAGGAGTACGCCCGCTTCAGCGACCAGGACGACGAGCGCTTCGTGCCCTACACCGACGACGGCGGCGGACTGATTTCCTCGAAGCTCTCGCCCGAGGAAGAGGCCTCGGCGCAGAGTCCCTTCGACCAGTTGCCCGACGCCCCGTTCTGACCCTTAACGAGAAATAAAGAAAACAGCATAAAGCAATGAACATATCCTACAAATGGCTTAAAGACTACGTCGACTTCGACATGACGGCCGACGAAGTGGCCGCAGCACTCACGAGCGTGGGTCTCGAAGTGGACGGCGTG
>CADAVI010000078.1:0-8449 GCA_902791295.1 uncultured Bacteroidales bacterium
TTTTCTAAAAAAAATTGTTAATTTTGCAGGTAATTAGATGATTAATTTGGCATTTTATGGTATGAAAGTTTCCGTGATTATACCCATATACAAAGTTCAAAAATATTTGGAAGATTGTCTGGCGTCGGTGGCTGCCCAAACATTTCAGGACTATGAAATTATTGCGGTGAATGACTGCACTCCGGACTTCAGCATGGAGGTGTTGGATGCTTGCGTGGAAAAGTATCATATTCCCGCAGACAGAATACGTGTCATCAAGCATGACAAAAACCGGGGGCTTTCTGCCGCACGCAACACGGGAATTCGCAGCAGTAATGCCGAATATGTGTATTTTTTAGACAGTGATGACACGATAACAGCCGATTGTTTGGAAAAACTTGTCGGAGTTGCCAAACGGAGCAGGCATCGTCTGGACATGGTTGTTGGCAACTATGCATTCGTCGGTCCCGAGTTGGGCTGTCCTCATGTTGCCGTCAATGGCCAAATTCTGTCCGGTCGCGCATATGTTAAAGCTTACTGCAAAGAGCAGATATACCCGATGGCTTGGAACCGTTTGGTGTGTCGCAAATTCATCGTCCGCAACAATCTCTATTTTGAGGAAGGGCTTATTCACGAGGACACATTGTGGAATTTTCAAGTGTTGCAATATGTCAAGAGGGTAGGTATAGTCAAGGACGTAACATACAATTATCTTGTCAGGGCCAATTCAATACAGTCGTCCCGAGACTTCGAGAAGCATTTCAAGGCCAACTCTTATATTGTTGGCAGATTGGCGGAAATTATGTTCGGCAGTACAAAGTTGAGATTCAATAAGTATGTATATAATTTCGTGGAGCAGGAAAAACTGCGCCATTTGTACGATTGTTGGCGCAGCGACAACATGCAACTGGTGTCGGAACTCTACAAAGTGTGTCGTACGAAGCCGCACTACAATCCTTTGACAGCGCGAATTCTTTTCGGATGGAACAAGGAGTTGCGTGAAAGGATAAAAAAGAGAGACGCTCACTACCGCTTATCCTTTGACGAAGGACTCAAAGAGTTCTCAAACCTTCCCAATACCCTATAGACATGAGAAAAATGAGTGTTACGGATTTTTCTTCCTTCATTGAGTGGCTTTTTAAGAAATATTTGGCCTTTTTCGGTAAGGGGCTGGATTGTGATTTGGAGTCTCAGTATTTCCATGAGATGTGTTATTTTTGGCGTTTGACCCGTCAATACAACGCCACCAATTGCACTGATGAGGACTTGCAGAAGATGCAGTTCACCATACTGCGTGAAAACCATGTAATAGAAAAGGGTATGTCCATGCAGAATCCGCGTAAGGGATTCGGTCAGGAAAAGGTGACCCGCCTGTTGGAGCGGCTTTCCAAATACTACGATCTATACGGGAGGGATGACGAGGAGTTTTTGAAATATCCGCTTTCCACAGTGTTGGCTTACATTGACTATTCACATGCCAATGGGGTTCAAATGCCTGAGATAGAGGTTGCTTATGAAACACTGAGGGCCAAATTGCCTTCTTTGGAGATTGTTGCCTCGAAGGCGGGTATACAGACAACAACCAAAAAAGATCTCATGAGTGCCTGTGACAACGGCTTTGAGTCATTGTTGAAAAGCCGCCATTCACTCCGATATTTCTCGGATGAACCCGTAGGTCAGGAGGTTATTGAGAAAGCGTTGACCTTAGCTCAACGAACGCCCTCGGCGTGCAACAGACAGGGGTGGCACACCCATGTATTCAAGGGGGAGGAGAGTGTCCGTTTGATGTATTGGCAGGAAGGTTGCAGAGGGTGTGAAGAAGGCTTCCGGCAGTCTGTTTTGGTGACAGCTAATCTTAAGGCTTTTCTTTCGCATGAGGTTTTTCAGGCCTATATTGACGGCGGACTCTATGCGATGAATTTGATTAATGCATTTCATTCACTGGGAGTGGGGACGATTCCTCTTTCCTGCGGATTCAGTCTTGAAAAATTAAAATATCTGGATCAGTTCGGAATTCCTGAAAACGAAATACCCATATTGATAATCGCTTTTGGCAATGTTGAGGACGAGTATCGCTATGCAGTCTCCACGCGGAAGCAGATTAACAAGACCAACACCTTCCATTATCGGACTACAAAGTCATGAAAATACTGATTATCAACCAGCCGCTTAACAACAGAGGCGATGAGGCTGCCCACAAGGCTTTGGTAAGATCGCTCCTGTCCAAGATGCCCGAGGCTTATTTCACCGTGCTCTTTTTACAAAGCTACTCTCCGGAAGGCATACGCCAGTTTACGGTCGATGACGATCGTGTGGTATATGTGGACATACACCCCCAAGGAGATTTTTGGAAGGTTGCAGAGGAGTGGATTGTCAACGGCAAGACATCGGGGTGGAACAGTTCGCCAGCTTTGCGCTCCATGCGTAATTTCTACGAGGCTGCCGATTTTGTGATTTGTGCACCGGGCGGTATTTGTATGGGTGCCTTCCAGGATTGGTGGCATCTGTTTTATTTGAAGTTTGCCCAAATATTGCGCAAGCCCCTCATCTATTACGGCCGTTCCTTCGGGCCGTTCCCTTCAGATACGGAGCGAAGTGTCAGATTCCGGGACGAAAGCATGGCTTTGCTTCACTACTTCTCATTCCTCTCCATTCGCGACAAAAAGACAGAAGAGATTGCCCAAAAGATAGACGGACTCCGCTATCATATGACAACGGATGTCGCATTTTTGGAAAGTCCTTGCAAAGATATTCCTAAGGAGATTCTGAATGCTATCGGAGAGAAAAAATACATGGTGTTTGTGCCCAACAGTTTGGTGTGGCATCCGATGTACAAGGGAAAGGTGACAAAGGAGACGGTCATAGAATTCTATTGTTCGGTGATTGATATTATCCAAAACAGGTATCCCGAGTTGAGCATCGTCATGCTTCCCCAAATCTTTGCTTCTGACGATTCCGAGAGAGATTATCTGTTTTTCAAAGAGATTGCAGCAAAGAAACAAAGCAACAATATCGTAGTAATTCCGGATTCTTACAGTTCCGACATTCAGCAGACGGTGATTGCCGGCAGCGAGTTGCTTATCGGTGCCAGATATCATTCCGTTGTGTTCGCCATCAATCAGAATGTGCCTTTTGTTGCGCTCAATTATGAGCACAAGATTCAAGGACTCCTGTCTGCTCTAAACAAACAGAACTGCATGGTGAATATCATGGAAACCTTTTCCGACAGCTCTTCACTGCAGAATACTCTTGAAGTCATCGAACGTCTCCTTCCGGAGATAAGAAAGGACGGGGACGCTCAGCGTAAAAGCAAGGAGATTGCTGCCGAATGCCTCGGCAGACTCACGGACTTCATGTCCGGAGTCAACTGACAGTCTGTGTCATGCTCTCGTAGAGTGCCATACGTCGCCGGAGCAGTTCACTGCCGTCCATCTGTCCGCCCATTTGACTGCGGGCAGCTTCAACAAATTTCTTCTGCACGTCCTTGTTTTGCATCAATTGTGCGATGCGCTGGGCAAAAACGGTGGCGTCGTCGGTGATGAAACAATGCTCGCCGTCTCTCAAAGGCAAGCCTTCACAGCCCTTTGAGGTGGTCACCATAGGAGTCCCGGCATTGATGGAATCCAGGATTTTCATGCGCATGCCACTGCCGATGCGGATAGGCACTACGGAAATTTTGCCGCAAAGGAAGCTCATAAGATTATCCACGAAGCCCGTGAAGACAATATTGGGAGCGAAAGCGTGAATCTGTTCTTGCATGACCTTGTCCCACTTACCCACGACATACACCTTGGCGTTGGTTCCTGTCTGGCGCAGGGCGGGCAGCACTTTTGTTGCCAGCCACATGACGCCGTCGGCGTTGGGAAAGTGATCCCCACCGCCGATAAACACCAGATCGCGAGCAGGCTGCCATTCCTGTTGTGTTGTGGCTTTGCAGGCTTCGGTGAGCGCTGGGGAGACATATAGCTTATCTGAGGGAATATGAACTGACAGCAATTCTCGGTCAACCTCGGTCAGTGTAACAATCTTGTCATATTGTTTTAGTGCGCTCAGCTCTTCCTGAAAATCCATCTGATACTTGAGGCGGTCAGCTTGGCTTATACGGTCGAAAAGATTCATTTCGTTCTCCACGCGAACGTAATGAAGTTCGTGATGTACAAACACCTTTTTGACATCTTTCGGCAGCAGATAGACTAAAGGCAAATATTCGTAGAATTCAATTTGAATAAGGTCGAAACCTTGCCGGGAAGTCTGGTAGACGTATTCATAGAAATCTTCATTGCCGTCAATGGTGTGATACAACACAGAGTGCTCGCGCACGAAGGAACCAAGTATTTCGTTTGTCGCAACAGAATCTTCTCTTGCGATGGCCTCTGCCTTTTTCTTCATCAGTGCGCGGCGTGTGCTTCGTCTGATTTTGCGCTCCATGGAGCGCCGGATGCTGTCGAAGAGGCGACATTTCCAAGCTGTGACCCCTGACAGCCCCGCGTCTTCCTCCGCTGCGGTCGTTTTGGCCTGTGCATTCGTGGCCGTCTCGTCCAAAAGATTGAGTCGGGCATCCGGCCAAACTTCTTGAAGCTGCCCGGCATTTTCCCGGTCTTTGTCGTTGCGAATACGAAGCAGCAGTGACACCTGATGCACTTTTCGTGCTTCGTTGACCATGTTGAAAAATGCCTGATTCCCTCCACTGTTGAGGGGGAAGGGAATGTACGGAATGATGTAAAGTATGTTCATGCAGAACGGAGGATTTCCTGTTTAAACGTGAGGCGGTGTATATCCGGTGGTAACAACCTTCTTCAAGCACAAAAATACGAAAAAGAGGAGAAATACTGAGATGATATCAGTTTTTTTTTGGTTGTATTCCCCTGTTTTTGTAAATTTGCAGTCGATAAATCATGAAAATGTTCAGAGCCATTAGACATTTCTTCTGTCCGGGGCGCACTGTGGAGCCGTTGGTCTCTGTTATTGTAACCAGTTACAATTATGAGCGCTATATTTCACAGACTTTGGATTCTCTGTTGTCGCAGACCTATCGTAATTTTGAAGTGGTGGTTGTTGATGACGGCTCTGCCGACGGTTCTGTGAACCTGATAGCCTCTTATGCATCCTCTTATGCCAATATTCGCCTTTTGACTCACGAGGGAGGAGTTAACAGGGGATTGATTGCCTCGATGCGTTTGGCGCTGAAAAATGCCCGCGGTGAATATGTCGCTTTTTGTGAGAGCGACGACTATTGGTCGACAGACCATTTGGAGCAGCTTGTGGCCTGTATCAATCGTCACCGGGATGCTGTTTTGATATCCAACCATATTCAATGTTTCGGCGACGAAGACGCCGTGAAGGTGAGGCAGGCTTATGCAGATTATGTGTACAATCGGCTTAAGAGTGGCGCCAACCGTATAGATTTGACACGGAATCAGTCGCAGCAGTTGATTCCGACTTTTTCTTGTGTGGCAATCCGGAGAGACGTGATGGAAGGGCTTAATTTCGACTGCCCGGTGGAGGCCTGGACTGATTTTTGGATCTATCGGCAGATAGAGAAGGATTATCCCTTATACTACATCAGGCGCAAGCTCACTTTCTGGCGTCAGCATGAGTCGCTCAACGGCGAGCAGTCGCAGGGCGACTTCGATGAGAAGATGAATGTTTTTCTTGCTGCGAGCAACAGCCTGCTCAATATTCCCGACGAAGCAAAGTCCCCGAAAAGATGAAAAAAAGATACACGGTTCTCACCTATATCATTAACCGCTATGAGGTGGTGCACGAGATTTTGGAGAAGGATCCCGAGGCGGAATACCTGTTGATTACCGACGATGCCTCGTTGACGTCCGACACCTGGACTGTGGTTTACGATCCCGATTTGGAAGGGCTCTCTACCTTTGACAAGTGCTATGCCATACGCTTCAATTGCTTCAAGTATGCCCATGCCGACATCTGCATGCGCCTCGACGGCAATGTGCAGATCAAAGCGTCGTTGAAGCCGTTGGTGGATGCATTTGAGGCGGGGGATTACGATGCTGCACTGATGCCGCATCCCGTGCGCAACAACTTCGAGGAGGAGTACGCCGTATGGGTGGCAGAGCGCGGCTATCCCCAAAGTCAGGCAGACCGTTGCCTCAAAAGCATGCGTGACAGGGGCTATGACTTTTCCTACAAGGGCATGTTCCAATGTTGTTTCTCCATTCAAAGAAGAGGTGCGTTGACAGATAAGATTGACCGTCGCACGATGGAATATCTTCGCGAGCTGGGCACTGACGGTGTGATTGAGCGCATTGACCAGATTCCGTTCTCCTATATTATGAACACGGAATTTTTCCATTTGAAGATATTCCCTGTTTCGGAGCAGATACTCCGTTCTTACTTCATGCAGTATGTCATCCACAACAGCGATCGGAAAAATTGGAATATCGCTTATGATTACACGAAGCCCGATCTTCGTTGGATGTTCAACCGCGAGGTGGAGTGTTTCTATTTGGACACTCCCCTTGAGCGCACAGCCGTGCGTCGTCGCGAGAAGGAATTGTGGGACGATATCAGGTATTACGAAGCCAAGATGTTGGAAAAGCAGGCGCGCCATCTTGGGATGATACGCCGGCTCATCACATTGTCCTCTCTGCTTGCGCTGGCTCTGCTGGCAACATTGCTCCTCTTGGGTTGAACTTGTTCCTTATCGTCTTTCCTGCCGTTTGTACACTGCGCTGGGTTCGTGGGTGCGTTTCCACCATTTGAACGACTTTCCGGCAAAGGTGGCTTCGCCTTCTTCGCGCCAATAGGTGTTGCTCTCGCTTTTGATGCGGGCTTTGGCCCATGTGCCGCCAAACATTTCCGGACTCTTCTGCACCAAAGTGTTGCCTCGGAAATAGAATGAGACATGGGGTTCCTTCCGCGTGATGGCTACGGCATGCTGCAGACCGTCTTCAAAGTAGTTGTTCTCTACCAGATTCTCTTTGCCGTAGTGTTGGTGGAATCCGCCGGTCTTCGTCCGGTAAACCTTGTTGTCGTGGATGTGTATGTAGCTCGAGCCTTCGTCGGTGTAGATGCCCCAACCGCCATAGTCCCAAGCATAGACGTCTTCAATCACGTTATGGGCGATAATGGTGCCGCGTGCCTCCCCCAAATGGTAGATGCCGCCCATGTCGGAGAGCAACCCCTGTCCGATGTGTCTGATGTGGTTGTAGGCGATGTAGTTGTTCACTGAGGGGCTTTCGTTGCCCGGACTGTTGTAGCCCCACTGCCAACCGCATGAGATGCCGCTGTAAAAGAGATCGTTGATGTTGTTGCGGCTGATGACACAGTCGTGGGCGTTGAAAAGTATGATGCCCACACCGCAGGGGTTGATGCGGCCGCCTCGGTTTACGGTGTTGTCCGTTACATAACACTGTGAGGTGACATCGCGGTCTTCTGCGTGGCGCGTGTAGTCACCCACAGCGACGGCGCCTGCTCCCAGGTCTTCAAAATCGCAGCGGAAAACGCCGCAATTGTGACATTCCCGGCCCAATAATACGGCGTAACGCCCTGTGGCGCGGAAGCGACACCGCCTGAAGTGTATGTTGTCGGCAAATTCGGCGCTCACGACGCCCTGCAGTCCGAAGGCGCCCTGCATCGGTTCCTCCAGACTCGGCGTCCAGGGATAGGCGGTTCCCTCAAATTCCACCTTGTTCACAAGGATGTTTTTCGTGCGCTGAGCTGCAGTGCCGGTGATGGTTAGCAGACGGTCGGTCACGGGCAGCGAGATGTCCATCGTGTTGGGGTCTTTTCCCGTGGGCGGGATGTAGTATATTGTCTTGCCCTCACTGTTCATCCACCATTCACTGACGCTGTCCAATGCGGCCTTGCAGTTTTGTACGACATAGCCGATGCCGGCCGTCAGAGGGTTGTGAGGCACGAATTTCACGCCTTTGGAAATGACTTCCCGCCGTTCCTTGTCCACTCCGGTGACGTGGCGGAAGGTGATGTCCCATTTGTGGAAGAACTTCAGTTGAACTTTATGCAAGTCCGTCTCGCCGAGCTGTGCCAATAAATCCCAATCGCTGTTTTTTAGAGAAAAGTATTGATTGGAATGCCATTCGGCATACGAAATCTCCCGTGCATTCTGCAGCAGATGGAAGCCCTTGTTGGGCGTGCGGGCCAGCGTGGCATAGGCGCCGTCCACCACCATTTCTTTACACTTTTCTCCGCCTTTGGGCACAGGGGCGCTCCAGGTGCCGTCGCCGTTGCTTGTCCATCCCGTCACGGGGATGCCGCCGCTGATGACGGTGCCGCCTTCATGGTCGCCCATGATGCACAGCTGCCCTTCGCCCGTTTTGTTGATGGTGAGTGGAGCGCTGAGGCGGTAGATGCCTTTCTCCAAGCGCCAATAGAGGGTGTCTCCCTTGGCGATGGGCCTTGTTTCCAAACTGGCCACAGCCTCAATCAGTTGGTTGGCGGTGGCGATGCGGCGGTGTGTCGCTTTGGCTTCTGCGCTGTACAG
>CADAVI010000078.1:8480-10497 GCA_902791295.1 uncultured Bacteroidales bacterium
AGAAGGCAGAGCGCGAGGGCGTAAATCTGTTTTTTCATATCTACGGGCAAAGATACAGAAAAATCCTGAGCCGCAAGGCAGTGATGCGGCAAAAAAGACAGGATTAATTCTCTTATTACAGTTTTTTTTCGTAATTTTGCGGCAACAAAACACGTTATGACACAGTTAGAACAGCAGATACATGACGATCTTCGTCTCTATCTCTCTTCCCGGGGTGAGTTGGATGAGCGTATGCCGGACTGTCCCGATGTGGAGGAGAAGTGGGAATCTCTGGCAAAATCCTATCTGCCCGATGGTATCAGGGAATATGCCCGCTATCCGATGGCTTCACTCGGATGGATGATGTATCTGGGCATGGCTGTGGCCAAGATGTGGGACGAGAACTGGCAGGCCTACGCCTATCAGCCCGATCTCTATGCCTATGTGCGCGACAAGCGCGGCTTTGACAGCATGGACGAGTATGTTCGGGAGGAAGTCCTGCAGCTTAGAGGAGACGCCTACGACGAGCTGGAGCAAATGGTGGGGGAGTGTGCGGCGCGTCTGGACAACCGCTTGCGCCGTCTTCACGTTGAGCCCGGGACGAAGGCTGCTTTTGAGGCTTATGTCGCCTGCCTTCATCAATTGTATCTGATGGGCGCTGCCGTGCAGCTCCACCGTATGGGCTACCGCATGGAGCAATTAAGCTGAGTCCGTCAACAACTTATGAAAAAAAGCACCCGCAAATGTGTTGCGAGTGCTTTTTTCTTGGTGTGGACCAGCTTGGGCTTGAACCAAGGACCTCCAGATTATGAGTCTGTTGCTCTAACCAACTGAGCTACAAGTCCGGTGTGATCCCTAAGAATCGGGGACAAAAGTACGAAAAAAAGTTGAAATAACCCCACAGTCTCCCGTTTTTTTTGTATCTTTGCTCCATGTTTGCAGCAACGATAGGCTTCTTTGACGGTGTGCACCGTGGACACAGGTGTCTGATAGACCAACTGACGGGGCTTGCCCGCGAACGCCGTATGGACACACTGGTGCTGACGATGGACTGCCATCCGCGTCTTGTGCTGCAGAGCGACTATATCCCCCAATTGCTGACTACGCTGGAGGAGAAATGTCGTCTGTTGCGTGAGACCGGCATATCGCGTCTGGATGTGCTGACTTTCGACAGCGATATGGCTCGCCTCAGTGCGGAGGAGTTCATGCGTGAGGTATTGAAGCCGCGTGATGTCAGCCTTCTTCTGATGGGCTACGACCACCGCTTCGGTCACGGAGAAGCCGTCTTCGAAGACTATGTGCGCTGGGGTGAGGCTTGCGGCATCGAAGTGGTGAAGGCTCATGAGTTGCCGGACACACATGTTTCGTCCACCACCATACGCCGACTGCTCGCCGAAGGGAGCATCCGTGAGGCGCAGGAACTCTTGGGCCATCCCTATCTGCTCAGCGGCACCGTGGTGGAAGGCCACCGTTTGGGGCACACAATAGGGTTCCCTACCGCCAACTTGGCCATCACACCGGGAAAGGTGTTGCCCCGGGAAGGCGCTTACGCCGTGCGGACGCCCTACGGTGTGGGCATGATGGACATCGGCACGCGCCCCACTGCCAACAACGGCAGCGATCTCTCGGTGGAGGTGCATCTGATTGACTTTTCCGGCGATCTCTACGGGCAGAAGCTTTCTCTGGAGTTGGTTGGTTTCCTGCGCGAAGAGCGCGCCTTCCCTTCTTTGGAGGCGCTGAAGGCGCAGCTGGAGCAGGATCGCGAATCCGCCCTGCGCATGGCGGAGCGGGGTGATGTCTAATTAATATATTATATAAGAATAAAGAAAAAGAGGTTGCCTCACGGCGACCTCTTTTTTCCGACACATTACAGCGTCTGTTTGGTTCTTTTTAAGATTGATTGGTTCAGTATAGAAAAAGTGTATCTTTCTTCTCAACGACGGCCGAGCTCTGCGGTGTGAGCGCCTGCTCCATTTCGCCAAACTCGGCATCGGGATTCTCCACGGCTTCTGCCGTAGGGGCCTTGTCGTCTCCGGTG
>CADAVI010000079.1 GCA_902791295.1 uncultured Bacteroidales bacterium
CCTCGTGCGCCTGTGTCAGAAGGTCTTAGAGCCCCTCAGGGAGCACTTCGGCACGCCCGTCAAAATCAACAGCGGATTCCGCTGCCAGGCGCTCAACAAGGCCGTTGGCGGCGCAGCAAATTCGTATCATACCAAGGGTAGGGCAGTTGACATCCCGATGCGTCCGGGTTGGCTGGCGTACATCCGCGACCACCTGCCGCACACGGAGTTGATCAACGAAGGAACTTGGATTCATGTAGCCCTATAAAAGCCCCCTCCCCGCTCCCCCTTTGGGTGAGTGCCTGAAATATTTCTCTGCCCCCCAAATAAAAAGTACTCCCCTAAAGGGGGAGCGGAGAGGGGGCCAACATTAGGCCCTGCCGGAGCAATCCGGCAGGGCTTTTTTACTTGCCAGTTAGAGACATTATGCGCGTTTGTTTATTAAAAAACAGCGCGTCAGTACCCCGTATTGGACGGAATGGTGGTATGGTTTAACTTTAGAGGCTCTGGGGTCGGCTGGGTGGGATCAACAATAACTTCCGGATTACTCGGTTCAAGCAACTTCACCGGTGCTACGGCAACGACGGTGGTTTCGGGTGTGGTATATTCTTTCTTCTTCATTTTGCGGTTATCGTTATTCGGTTATCGGTTATTCGGTTATCGGTTATCGGTTATCGGTTATCGGTTATCGTATTGCGGTTATCGGTTATCGATTGTCGGGTATTGACCTTACTACGCTTTTGTTTCGTCTGTGCGGTGTCTCCTGGGAACGTTGGTGCTTTAGTGTCTGTCATCGCGGTGAAGAGGTAGCCTTCGCTTCGCTCGGCCGCACTGCTTCGCAGGGCAATCGGTTAGAGGTTAAAGACCTATATCACCACCTTTTTGCCGCCATGGATGTACAGGCCGCTCTTGGTGGGCTTCTCCATCAGGCGACGGCCGTTCAAGTCATACCACACATCTTCATCCATTGACCATTGACCATTGACCATTGAATCCTGAATCTCACCGACTGCAGTCGGGTCATCGAAGTGCAGCGTCATGCGGCTCTGCTGGGGCATGTCGCTCATGGCCAGCCAGGCGACGTAGGCCGGCAGGATGTTGTCCTTCGGATGGTAGGCATAGAAGCCGATATTGTCGTAGGAGTCGTCGCCTGAGGGGCGTCCCAGCGTCAGGAAGTTGGTCATCATCTCCGAAGCCGTTATATTGTGGCCGCCGGGATCCACGCTGCCCTTGAAGAGGTTGCCCTCGTAGTCAGTGGCAGAGCCGGGATTGGGACCATCGTAGGGGGAGAGGTAGAGCGTGCCGGTGCCCTCATAGGCCAGGAGCACGGGCGTCAGCGCCGGCACGATGCCGCCCTGAATCTTCTTGAGGTTGAGCCTGCCCTCACCGATGGACTGGCACCACCAGGCAGTGACGCCATCGGGCAGCTCCACGGGATAGGGCAGGACCAGAGTGGACATGCCGCCCGGATTGCGGTTGACGGGGAAGTAGGTGAACATGTGGTTGGGGCGGTCCTCATACTCGGAGTAGAACAGGTTCCAATAGTCGGCGTTGCTGTAGCCGTAGCCGCCGGAAGCCTGGTTGCCGAGGAAGAGCTGATACTGGGTGCCGTCCTTGATGAAGACGTCGAGGTTCCCGGGGCAGTCTTTGAAGGCGTTCCCGCCCGTCAGAGCGAAGATTGGCGGCGGGTTCTCGCCGTCGTCCACCAGGCGGCCTGCCTCCACCCAGGTGTCCACATAGAGCGTCTCAAGGCCCGTCATGCCCTCGAAGGCGTAGTCGGCAATGTTGTCGGCCAACTCCTGACGGATGGTGAGCACGGTGGGCGCCTTGGGCGCCGTGAGCAGGTAGCGGTGGTTCATGTCGTAGAGGACCTCGTCACGCACGGCGCAGCCGGCGCAGCCGTCGCTGAGCACAAAGGCCTGCTGCACGCTGTGGCGCTGGGGATAGGCGATGCTGTCGAGCGAGGCGGGCAGCAGCACGCGGTTCACGGGCCCCAGAGGCTCGAAGGCGTTGGCGCCGAGGCCGGTGGTGGTGAGCGGAATCGTGCTGAAATAGGAGTGGAAGTTGTCGTTGACGACGAAGTCGCCCGAACCCTTGGCGCCGATGGCCTTCTCGACCGCTACGGTGGCGGAGGCGACCTCCGTCACGGTGATCCGGCCGTCATCCTTCTTCACCTCATTCTCCGTCTTGACCCTCGCGCTCAGGTAGCCGGGAACGGAGTCGGCGACGTTATCGCCCATGTGGCCCACGTTCGTCGCGTAGAACGAGTCGCCGTAGTTGTAGCGCAGGAACACCTTCAGCTCGGGATAGCCGTTAAGAGGATAGACATACTGATCACTCTCGAGGGTGTATTCTTCATTATACATGCTGAACAGCAAGGGTTGCTTCATCTGCTCATCCGTGCACGCCGCAATCTCGTCACCCCTGGGGTCGCCGCTGCCGCCATCATAACCGGTGCCTCTCACACCGTCATCGCGGTAAAGGTAGAAATTATTCACCAGCCTCTGACCGTAACGCTCACCGGCAATGGCACCAATGCAATCGTCGCTATAAGGGATGACTTTTCCGCTGAAGTAGCAGTGAAAGATGCCACAGGTGTGGTCATCGCCCTGCTCTATCTTGCCCACCAGTCCGCCGACCTGAGCGTCGGCCTCTACAGTGATGTCGCTATAGCAGTATTCTATGCTGTTGTGGTTGTTGGTCATATAGCCGCAGATGGCGCCAAACTCGTCGTTGCCGCTTTCGTACTGCCTCACGCTTCCTCCCACCACGGCACAGTGGGTGATGGTGCTGTGGTTGTACATCCTGCCGCAGATGGCGCCGATGTGACAGTCGTCTCCGTCGCCGGCACGGATGTCCACATTCTCCAGCTTGAGGTTCATGACTTTGCCGTTGTCCAGCTTGCCGAAGAGACCGCGATTATCGTCTTTTCCTTCGATTTTCAGGTTTTTGATGACGTGCCCCATGCCGTCGAAGTCGCCGCCGAACTTGTTGTCGTCGTTCCACCCGAGGGTATAGTCGTTGAAGTTGTGGTTGTTCAGGTCGATGTCGTTCATCAGATAGATGGTCCAGCCTTTGTAGCCCTGGTCGCCGTCATTGTAATCGCCCCAGAATCTGCGCAAGGCCACGAATTGGTCGGGCGTGTAGATGTAGATTTTCTTGGTGTCCGGATACGCAGCGATTTGATCCGCTACCTTCTCGCCGTCCCAAATCAACGTGGGGTCGGTGATGTCCACCGCACCGGTCTGCATGGCAGCCATCGCCGCCAGCAGCATCGTCCATATCTTCTTTTTCATAATCATCATCTTTAACCGTTAACCGCTAACCTTTAACCGTTAATACGCAAACTTCACCGTCTCGTCGCCGGAGGAAACCAGTCCGACTCCGCTGCGCTGCATCACGGGGAAGACGGCCCGGCCGTCATCGCCGGCCGTCTTGCGGGCCAGCACGGTGCCGTTGGCCTGATAGAGGCGCACCTGCTCACCGGCCTTCACGCCGCTCACCACCAGGCGGTCGCCCGAGCGGCTCACGTGCATGCGGGAGGTCTTGTCGTCGTTGCTGAAGACGCGCTTCACGGCCACCACCTCGGACGAAGGACAGAGCGTCACCACGCCGCTGTTGTCGCTGCCGGAGTAGATGTTGCCCAGGGTGCGTCTGTATTTTCCGTCAGTCGGGGATCTGTAGGCCAGCGTGGCGCCGACATACATCTTCTCCTTCTCGGTGACGCCGGGCACCTTGAGCGTGACGTAGCCGACACGGTAGCTGCCGCAGTCGTGCATGTAGCCGCTCTCGCCGTCATCATCGGCAAGGTTGCAGAGCACCCTCTTGGTCTCATACTTGATGTGGTCGTTGCCCGTCGTCCTGTAGACGATGGAGCCGTAGGAAGTCTCCTTCAGGCCCACGACGATGGCAAAGCCTTTCGGCAGGCGGCGGCGGGCGTAGTTGCGCACGCAGACGGTGATGTAGTTGTCGCCGTTCTTGTCCACCCTCTGAGCCACCACGAAGCACTTCAGTTGCGGCTTGTAGGGGTGGAACGTGCTCGTGCTCCGCTCGCGGATGTTCTGACCACGCTTTTCGGTGCCGGCGAGACCGCGCGCACCCGAGATCTCCTCCTCGTCCGAGAGGCCGAGCACGTCGTCGTACTCCACCGTCATCTTGGTGTTGACGCCGTGGCCCATAATATAAGGTACGTTGACGCGCTCCTGATTGGAGGTGCCGGCGGGCACGGTCAGGTCGAGCGGATAAGTGTATTTTTCGCCCTCTATGTCGCCCACCGTCAGCACGCAGTTCTTGATGGTCGAGGTGCCGTAGTTGGTGACGGTGACGAGCAGCGAGACAGTATCCTTGTAGCACTGGAAGCCCTGATTATCATCCGGGTCGAACTTCACGGAGTAGCCGAAGGCGTTGCCGAAATAGGCCGCCTTGCGGTTGAGCTGAAGCAGGCCCTCCTTGTCGGCCCCCACAAAGCACACGTCGATCTTCTCCTTCGTCATGTAGCCGTCGAAAGTGTAGATGGTGCCGCCGGCTTCCGTCTGCACGGCGGTGATGGGCGTGCCCAGATGGAAGCTGCCGTCCTTGTTGGGCACCAGACGCGAAGCGCTAAGGCGCATGCGCGCGGTGTCGTTCTCAAGCACCTGCTCACGCCAAAGCAGCGCCACGTTGTTGAGCGACTTGGCCTGCAGGTCGGGCACGATGGCAAACTCGTCGATGTTGGACCCGCTCAGCATGAGCGAAGAGTTGATGCCCGGCTTTTCCTTGCCGTCCATGCCGAAGCTCTTGATGTGGACGTACGAAGTGCTCGTGATGCTGTCGACCAGAGTCATCCAACTTAACAGGTTGACGTCGCCCACGCGGCGCAGGCGCACGGGCTCCTCGGTGTAGGCCAGCGTCTGAGTCGTGACGGCATTGTTGCCGTCCACCATGATGCCGACGTTCTCATCCTGAGCGCCATAGACGCCTCTGCGCGCCACGATGAAGGCCGAAGTGCCGTCGTAGGCCACGTTGTAGTCCTTGAGACAGAAGCCCTCGTTGACCTCCGCCAGCGGCACGGGCGCCGACCAGGTCTCGTTGCCGTCGAAGCGCGACATCATCAGATGGCCGTTCATCAGGAGGTCGGTCAGCTGCACGGTGTCTCCCTCCTGCACCCAGCTGGCCTTCTCGAAGGTGCCCTCCTGCCAGACGGCGACAGCCTTGCCGTCGTCGGCCAAAGCCACACGCGGCTTGAAGGAAGAGGTCTCGGGAGAGCCGTAGATGGGCTTGGGCTTGTACCACTTGGTGCCGGCGTTCTTCTTGGTGTAGTAGAGGTCGTAGACGCGGCTGGCCTGGTTCACCGTAACGTCGAGCGTCAGCGAATCCTCGAGCTGCTCCTTGGGAATCGTCGCCGTGGCCTGCTCCATCACCGCCAGGTCGATACCCGGCACGGAAGCGGCGGCGTAGTCGGTGCAGCCGCCCGAACGCCAGTCGGAGATGATGGTGGGATTGCCCAGAGAGGCCACCTCAACGGTGAACTCGTTGGGGTCGTCGGGCTTGCCCTTATTGCCCTGATAGATGATGCTGTCGCCGCCCGCGATGAATTTCACCGGCTGGTTGAAGTCGGCGTAATGGCTGACTAACTCGCCCGGAAGAGAGGCGGCGGGAGCCGGATTCTTGTCGGGATCGGCGTCATCGCTCAGGTAGTAGGTAAAATTCTTGTGGAAGGGATTCTTGTAGTCCGTCGGCTTGATCAGCTTGTCGTCAGCAGTCACATCGCCCAAAAGGTCCCAACTCTTCTTCTTGCTCCAACACAGGAACTTCACTTTGTAGTAGGCACCCAGGCCGGCATACCAGCTCCAGGCACTGCCCGAGAATTCATTGCGGAAATCCAGTCGGGAGCCTCCGGAATACTTGAAGGTGATGCCGGCACCCGCCAACAAACCAAACTCGGCTCCTGCGATGAAAGCGTCGATCTTGGCCCTGATGCGGCCGTTGATGTAAGCCTGACCGAGGAACTTGAAGGCCAAGATGTGATTCTTCAGAGGATCGGTGCTCCCCAGCGTGTTGTCGAAGCTGAAAAGCCCCGCGTTGATATTGAGCCTCACGCCCGCGCCGGCCGTCACCGACGGGCCGAGGAAGTCGGTGATTACACTCACCAGTTTGTTGTCACTCAGCCAGTTGTTGAACTTTTTCAGAGACTCGGGCGCGCCCGCCTTGGAGCCGAGGGCACCGACCATATTGGAGAAGTTCATCCCGAAACGGACATTCGCCGAAGCTTCGGCACGCAAACCGACCTCGTCGACGAACTGCATGCCCAGGAACCACTGCTTCCAGTCGTCTCCCTTCACCGACAACGGGATGGAATACTGCTCATACACTTCCGCGAAGGCGCTTAAGGAAACGTCGCAGGAGTAGTTCGCCAAATTTTTGTTGTTGTCACCGTTCAATCCTAACAGAGTGTTCAGATCAGGTGCCAAGGCCACATTTTCGAAATCGTAGTTGTCGGACCTACTCATCGTCACCTTACACGAACTCGCGTCGTTGGGCCAGTATTTGGTTTTCTTGTTGGCTACATCGTACTGGTAGTCCACACCCACGCCCAATGCCGTCGACACTGTCATTTTCTTGGCCTGGTAGAAGTCCATGCCCAATCCGAAACGGAAGTAGAACGGCGGTACTAAAGGTATCTTGAAATTCAGCTGATTAAAGGCGGCGGGGGCCATATCATGCATCCAGCCCGAAGCCTGGTCGCTGGCCTTGTCTCCATTGAGACGCTCCTCGGCGGCAGCTCGGGCGTCCGCCTGTATCTTGTTCAGGTCGAGATAATTGTTATAAAGGATGGGCAGAGCACGCACCGAATCGCCGTCGAAGGCCACAGCGGGGCGGCCGGAGGTGTTGGGGGCGAGATACTCGCGCAGGTCGAACTTCGTGGTCCAGTATTTGTAGTCGAAGAACTGACTGGTAATCGGCCTCGTGTTGCCCCCGAGGTTCTCCGTGAGGATAGCGTTCTCCTCGGCGTCGTTGTGCACCTTCATGAGCGTGATGACGGCCTCGGTCTCATAAGTTTTCGGGGCGACGATGGCCACCTCCATCCGGGCGTAGCTCTCATACATCTTGTCGTCGGCCAGCTTCATGGTATCCCTGTGGGAGCCGAACTCGTCATAGTACACCGTCTCGGCGAGCTGCACGGGCAGGATGTCCGAAGACTGTATGCTGCTCACGTAGAAGTCGCCGCGAAGGTCTAGCGTGGGCGTCAGCGTCGAGAGTATCGACGAAGTCACCTTGGGCGAAGTGACAGGCTCGGGGATGCTCTCCAGGAAGATGTCCACCTCCTCCCTGTCGCTGTCGATGATGCCCGTCACGTGGTTGTACGATCCGGGATACATGCAGAGCTTGGGCAGGAACTTGTCGCGATAGCACTCGATGGTGGCAGGCTCGCCGTCGGTCAGCACATAGAGGCGATGGGTCTTGGAATCCAGACCCCACTCGAGCAGACGTTCCGTCGGCTTGTTGACGGTGTCGGCACTCACGGGGTGCATCGTCAGGCCCACCGTGTCGATGGAAGGCTCGTTGTCGAGGAAGAGACGCACCCAGAGCGTGTCGTGATAGGAGAAGAGGCGCGAATCCAGATACGTGGGGTTGGGTGCGTCCAGACGCTTGTGCTGGTTATAAGGCATCGACGGGCCCGTCCTCACCGACACCGTGTTGTCGCTCACGTGGGTCACGGCGTCCCTGGCCCACGCTTCGTGGTCCAGCTTGATGCGCTTGAAGCCGTCGGCCATCAGATAGGCTTCCACCAGGTCGCCGTCCTCGTAGTCGTAGAAGGTGTAAAGCTTGTCCACCTTCAGGCTCTTGATATAGGCCGTGTCGCTCAGCTGCGTCTCGCTGTTGTAGCGGATCAGCTGCAGAGTGTAGTCGCCGGCGACGATGCGGCTCTTGTCGAGCATCACCGAACGCACGGAGGCCGAACCGTAGCCGTGACTGAAGAAGGTGTAGGTCTTCGCCGTCTCCTCACCCTGGCCCTGCGGCCAGATCTTCACCTCGATCTGGTTCTCGCTGATGGGCGGCATGATGTAGGCGTAGTTGTGGACGGAGAACACCTTCGTGTTGTTCTGCGAGAGGTCTGTCGTGCTCTTGATGCAGGTCACGCGGAGGTGGAAAGGCCGGTTGCCCTGAGCCTTGTCCAGACGCAGGACGATATACTGGTTGTCGCGGGCGTCGTAGATCTGCTTGTAGAAGCCCACGGTGTCCTTCGGAGCGGGGTCGCGGAAGACCTCCTTGAGGGCATCCATCTCGGC
>CADAVI010000080.1 GCA_902791295.1 uncultured Bacteroidales bacterium
AGTAAAACAGACTTGGTTTTCATAGGACTTTTTGTTGGTTTATGTCGCAAAATTAACACCTTTTTTGAAAACGGCAAGAGGATTTTACCCAATTTTAAGGGGAAAATCCCCCTTTTATCATTCAAAACGCATGGTTTGGGCCGGACGGATGTGAGAAATAACCAGTGAAGGTATCAGCAAAGCTGAGATAGTGACAACAAACACCGCCACATTGACCAAAAGGAAGAGGAGCGGTGAGAAATACATGGGCACTTCGGAGAGATAGTACGTGTCGGCATCGAGGCGGAAGAGCCCCGTCCACCGCTGCAGCGCCATCAGCGCAAAGGCCAGGGCATTGCCCCAAAGCAGCGCCCGCACCACAATGAGAGTCGAGAGGCGCAGGAAGACTGCGCGCACCTGACGGTTGTCGCTGCCCAAGGCCTTGAGCAGGCCGATGAGGCCGGTCTCTTCAAGAATG
Organism: uncultured Bacteroidales bacterium; assembly: GCA_902791295.1. GTDB lineage: Bacteria > Bacteroidota > Bacteroidia > Bacteroidales > Bacteroidaceae > Physcousia. The sequence goes on from CADAVI010000080.1 coordinate 458, forward strand.
ATGATAAGCAGACCGCACACAACCGTGGTGGCCGCCACGAGGGTCATCAGTATCAGGATGGCCCACACATTGCCGTCGAGCAGGGAGAGCCAGGAGAAAATCTGGGGATAAAGTTCCTTGACGGAAAGAGCTACGTAAGGGCGACCTCCGGCATCGGCAAGGCGATTAAACCTACGCTTGAAGGCAAGCGACTCATCATCCAGACAATCATACGAATCAAGCGTCACTTCAAGACCGCCAATCTCGTCTTCCGTCCAGCCGTTGAGCTGCTGCACCAGGGGGAGCGGACAGAAACAGATGTTCTCGTCGAACTCCTTGAGATGGGTCTCGTAGATGTCCACCACCGTGAAGCGGCGGGCCCGCAGCGAGCCGTCGAAGAAATAGGCAAAGAGGTGGTCGCCCCTCTTCACGCGGAGCGCTTCGGCGACGGAGCGCGAGATGCGCAGCGAGGGGCCGTGGCTGAGATTGAGCACCGAGTCGGCCTCGACGCCCTTGAGCTGTATGCCGCGAAAGACTTCGTCGGTCTTGAGCATGCCCTCCTTCAGGGCAAAACGCCGGACGTTCTCCACATGGGGTTGTGCAGCAATCCACGAGAGCTGCTCCCGAGAGAAGCTGACAGGACGCGAGAAGGGACTGTAGAGACTCTCGTGGGCCATCACCTGGATGTGACCGGAAAAGGAGGCCATCTTCTTGCGTATCTCACCGCGGAAGCCCAGCACGATGCTCACGGAGAGCAGCATGACGAAGACGCCCACCGCCACGCCGGCAGTGGCAATCTGTATGGCCATGCCGCCGCTGCGCGAGCGGCGGAACAGGCGTGAAGAGATGAAAGCGGGAGCACTCATGCCGCAACGGAGGGAGGATGCACACTACTCCACCCTGCCGGGATACGCCTCGAGGGCTTTGCGCAGGATAAACAGAGCACGGTTGAGGTCTTCCTTCTTCAACACATAAGCCAGACGCACCTGATTGCGGCCGGCGCCGGGCGTCGTATAGAAACCGGCAGCAGGAGCCATCATGACGGTCTCGCCTTCATACTGGAACTCGGAGAGACACCAGGCACAGAAGCGCTCGGCATCATCAACGGGCAGTTTGGCCACCGTATAGAAGGCGCCCATGGGGATGGGAGAATAGACGCCCGGGATGCGGTTGAGGCCGTCGATGAGACACTTGCGTCGCTCGACGTACTCGTCGTACACCTCCTGAGCGTAGTCCTCGGGTTCGTCAAGCGAAGCCTCGGCAGCAATCTGGCCAATCAGAGGGGGGGAAAGACGGGCCTGACAGAACTTCATCACGGCCTTGCGTACCTCTGCGTTTTTGGTAATCAGAGCGCCGATGCGGATGCCGCACTCGCTGTAGCGCTTGGAGACGGAGTCGATGAGCACCACGTTCTGCTCGATGCCCTCCAGATGGCAGGCCGAGATGTAAGGCGAACCCGTGTAGATGAACTCACGATAGACCTCGTCAGAGAAGAGGTAAAGGTCGTACTTCTTGACCAGGTCGCGAATCTGGTTCATCTCGCGGCGCGTGTAAAGATAGCCCGTGGGGTTGTTGGGATTACAAATAAGGATTGCGCGCGTGCGCTCGTTGATGAGTTCCTCAAACTTCTCCACCTTGGGCAGCGCAAAGCCCTCCTCAATGGTTGTGGCAATGGTGCGGATGACGGCGCCGGCGGAGATAGCGAAGGCCATATAGTTGGCATAAGCGGGCTCGGGCACGATGATTTCATCGCCCGGATTGAGGCAGGCCAGGAAAGAAAAGAGCACCGCCTCGGAGCCGCCGCTGGTGACGATGATGTCGTCGGGCGACAGATGTATGTTGTATTTCTCGTAGTAGCCTACCAGCTTTTTGCGGTAAGAAAGATAACCCTGAGAGGGGCTGTACTCGAGAATCTTGCGGTCTATCCCACGAATTGCGTCGAGCGCCGCCTTGGGTGTAGGCAGGTCGGGCTGGCCGATATTGAGATGATAGACTTTCACGCCGCGCTCCTTGGCGGCATAGGCCAAAGGAGCCAGTTTGCGGATGGGAGATTCGGGCATTTCTGTGCCGCGTACGGAAATATGAGGCATTATCTTATGTGTTTAATCTTTTCTATATATGTTTTGTCTTAAAACTTTAACCTTTAAGGAAGGGATGCGCGAAACGTCTGCAGGCGTGTCATCCTGACGGTGCGGGCGTCCGGTAAGGTGTCGTTGCGCTGCTCCGCCCGGATGGCCAGGTCGAGAAAGCGGTCAAGCGGCATCGAAGGCGACTGGGGCGCGTAGCCGAGATAGCGGTAGAGACGGTCGGGCACATGCATCGCGCGTCCGACGATGTTGTCGGGCGAAAGCAGACGATGAGTGAGACGCCCCATGTGGCGGGGTGACGCCATCAGTTCCACAAAGCGCCCTTTGCGCACCAGGCTCGACGTCTCGAGGTCGCTATGGAGTTCGGGGTCGCCGTTGGTCACCGTCCAACAAATCACCATGGAGCACAACGTGACCAGAAGATTGGGCACGGCCAGACGCAGTCTCTTGATGCGCTGCGCAAAAAGGGGACGCGGAGCAGCGGAAGCCAGCACAAAGGCCAACACCAGTATAATGAGACAGAAAACCGCCCAAAGGAGGTGACGGACGGAGTATTCCTGAGTGGTGCACAGAGAAGCCAGCAGGCCTAAACAAAAATATGAAGGAGCCCATGCCAAAGCCTTCAGCTGCAGAGAGATACGACGTGAGAAATACGAAACGGCCAAAGCACCCATCACCAGCACCGTGACGGAAATCACCACAGCACGGAGGTGGTCAAAGGGCATGTTTGACGTATCATGGAGGACATAGGTCAGCAACAACACCTCCCTCTGCTCCACAAAAAGGAAATGCAGAGCAAAGGCGATAAACAGGAGACCGCAAACGCCGTGAATAGCGTATGCGGTCTGACGGTTGGCGTTATCGTGACGTCTCATCATTCTTTCACACGGCGCAGCACACAGGCACTGCGAGCAGGCAGATAAAGTTTAAGCCAGCCCTTGCCGTCGCGGGACAGCATGCTGTCGGGACAGCATGCTGTCGAAGATGGTGAGATGGCGCATGGTGTCATCGTTGAACCCCTTGCCGCCGAAGGAGACGGCATCGGTGTTGAGGACATATTCGTAGGCCCCCTGCTTCACCATGAAGCCATAGTCGGTGAACGACTTGAACGGCGAGAAGTTGAAGAAGAAGAGCAGGTCGCCGCGCTGATAGGCAAACACCTGATCACCGTCGTTGTGCCATATCTCGGTGACGGGCTGGGCCTGGATGTTCTTCTGGCTCTTGAGCACCTTCAGCATCTGACGGTCGAAGTCGCCAAGAAAGTGGAAGCAGAGATCTTTGTTGTCCACCAGGTTCCACTGACGGCGGGCGTACTTGTAGCTCCAGCCGTTGCCCTCGCGGGGGAAGTCAATCCACTCGGGATGGCCGAACTCGTTGCCCATGAAGTTGAGGTAGCCGCCGTTGATGGTTGAGGCTGTGAGCAGACGTATCATCTTGTGGAGAGCAATGCCGCGCTCAACGGTGCCGTTCTCGTCGCCCTTCTTAAAATGCCAATACATGTCGGAATCGATGAGACGGAAGATGATGGTCTTGTCGCCCACCAGTGCCTGATCGTGGCTCTCGCAGTAGGAAATCGTCTTCTCGTCGGCACGACGGTTGGTGGTCTCCCACAGGAGACTGGAGGGCTTCCAGTCCTCATCGCGCAACTCCTTGATAACCTTAATCCAATAGTCGGGGATGTTCATGGCCAGACGATAGTTGAAGCCGTAGCCGCCGTCCTCGAAGGGAGCGGCCAGACCGGGCATACCGGAAACCTCCTCGGCAATGGTGATGGCGTTCTTGTTGACCTGATGAATCAGCAGATTGGCCAGCGTGAGATAGACGATGGCGTTGTCATCCTCGTGACCGTTGTAGTAGTCGGCATAACTGCCAAAGGCCTCACCCAATCCGTGGCTGTAGTAGAGCATCGAGGTGACACCGTCGAAACGGAATCCGTCAAAATGGAACTCGTCGAGCCAGTACTTACAGTTGGAGAGCAGGAAGTGAAGCACCTGGTTTTTGCCGTAGTCGAAGCAGAGAGAATCCCAGGCGGGATGCTCGCGACGGTCGCCGGGATAGAAATACTGGCAGGGATCGCCGCACATATTGCCCAGACCCTCGTTCTCGTTCTTCACGGCGTGGGAATGCACAATATCCATCACAACGGCAATGCCGCGACCGTGAGCGTCGTCGATGAGGGCCTTCAACTCCTCGGGCGTGCCAAAACGGCTGGAAGGCGCAAAGAAATTGCTCACATGATAGCCGAAGCTGCCATAGTAGGGATGCTCCTGGATGGCCATAATCTGAATGCAGTTGTAGCCGGCTTTGGCAATACGGGGCAGCACGTTCTGGCGGAACTCCTCATAAGTGCCAACCTTCTCCGCATCCTGGCTCATGCCGATATGGCACTCGTAGATGAGCAGAGGCGACGTGTTGGGCTTGAACTTGAGATTCTTCCACTCATATTCGTTCTTTGGAGCCCAAACCTGAGCAGAGAATATCTTGGTCTGCTCGTCCTGCACCACACGACGGCACCAAGCGGGAATACGCTCGCCCTGACCGCCGTTCCAATGAACAGACAACTTGTAGAGCTCGCCGTGCTTGAGGCCGCGGGGACCAAGTTTCAGCTCCCAATTGTCTGTGCCGCGAAGACGCTTGAATGCGTACTTCTCGTTTTCCTTCCAATCGTTACAGTCACCGATGAGATATATCTCTGTGGCGTTGGGGGCCCATTCACGAATCACCCAACCCTTATCGGTGCGATGCATACCGAAGTACAGATATCCGGAAGCGAAATCCGAAAGAGTCTGCTTGCCATTTTGGGTCAGTTCTGCCATCTTGTCCAAAACGGCCTGATGACGGCCCTCAATGGCGGCGCTGAACTCCCTGAGGTAAGCATCATTACGCAGGATCTTCAGCATCTGAGGTTCCTGAGCCTTAACCTTGGCGGCGGCAGCCTGTTCTTTCTTCGTCATCTTCTTGGCTGAAGATTTCTTAGCGGGCGACTTGGAAGCAGATTTGGCAGAAGTCTTTGTCGTAGTTGCCATGATAATTAGAAATTATTATGTTGATTATTTGTTTTGATATCTGTCCTTGTGGAAAGTGCCCTCATAGCGCTTTCCGTCTTTATCGATAAGCACACCGTAGCCTTCCTTAAGGCCGGCTTTGAAGTATCCCTTGTATTTCGTGCCGTCGGTCTGGCGAAACATACCCTCACCGTCCATCAGGCCCTCCTTCCATTCGCCCTCATAGGTGTCGCCGTTGGCCCAGGTATATTTCCCGCGCCCCTGACGCAGATTGGACTTCCAGCCTCCGGTGTAGGACGCACCGTTTTTCCAGGTAAACGTGCCATGCCCTTCCTGACGGCCGTCGTTAAAGTGACCGATGTATTTGTCACCGTTGTGATAGACAAAAATGCCCTCACCGGTACGCTTGCCGCCATCGTAGATCCCTTCGTAGCGATCACCGTCGGCAAAGGTGTAAATGCCGCGACCGTGCTGCTTGTCATGCAGCCATTCGCCGGAATAGATATCACCGGAAGCATATTTGAAAACGCCGCGACCCGACTTCTCGCCGTCCTTCCAGGTGCCCTCATAGCGATTGCCGTCACCCCAATCAAAGATACCCTTGCCGGAACGCCGGTCATCATGCCAGGAACCTTTGTACTGTGCGCCTTTGGCATAGTAGTAAGTGCCCAAGCCTTCACGCTTGTCGGCTTCCCACTGGCCTACATAGCGGTCGCCGTTGTGGTAGTACATCGTGCCCTGGCCGTGCTGGTAATCACGGAACCAAAGTCCCTCGTAACGATTGTTGTTCTTGAAATAGTACGTCCCCTGCCCGTGCTGCTGATCCTGGAACCATTCACCCTCATAACGCTCACCGTCAGAGAACTGATACACGCCATGTCCCTGTCGCTTACCCTTGACGTATTCACCTGTGTAGCGGTCACCGTTGGGGAATGTCGTCGTACCCTTGCCGTACGGCTTGCCACGGAACATCTCTCCCTGATATTCACTCTTATCGGGGAAAGTATAAGTTCCTATCGTGATTTGTTGGGGGTAAGACGGAAGAGTAGATAATACAACGAGAACCGTCAGAGCACAACGTAAAAGAAAGCAATATAGTGTATGACCTGCCGTCATTAAATAATTCGTTTACTGCGCACAAAGGTACAACAAATTCACGAATTATACAAATTTTTGCTTATTTTTTTAGTTGTTTTAAGAATTCCTCGGCACGAACCAAATCTTCCGGGGTATCAATGCCGATAGTTTCAACGTCGGAAACACCCACTTTGACCACGTACCCGTTCTGTAACCACCGCAACTGTTCAAGCGACTCCGCAAGCTCCAACGAAGACTGAGGCAAACGGGTGATTTCCAACAATGTATCGCTGCGATAGGCATAAAGTCCTATGTGCTTGTAGAACGTGTGACGGGAGAGCCACTCCTCCTGAGGAATACCGCGCAGATAAGGGATTACGCTACGGGAGAAATAAAGTGCGTGCATCTCATTATCAACCACCACCTTGGGAGAGTTTACATTAAACAAAGCTGCACATCCGTCGGAAGGAACAAAAGGCTTAACGAGCGTGGCAATCTGAGTGGTCGGATCATCAAAGCAAGACACCACCGTGCGAATCTGGGAAGCCTGAATAAACGGTTCGTCACCCTGAATATTGACAACAACATCGTACGGCTGTCCCAAATTCTCATAAGCTTCTCTGATTCTGTCCGTTCCGCTTCGGTGCGAAGTAGAGGTCATACAGACCTTGCCGCCGAAGTCTTCCACAGCCCGGAAGATACGCTCATCATCCGTCGCCACAAGGACGTCGTCCAAAACGCCGGACACCTGTTCGTAGACTCTTTGAATCACGGGTTTACCACCCAACACAGCCAGGGGCTTGGCCGGGAATCGTGTGCTCGCATAGCGGGCAGGAATAATGCCTATAGTCTTCATATTCAATTACTCCAAAATCTCTGTCGTCTCTTCGCCGTCGCCTCTGTCCTCCTCGTAAACCGACACGCAGGGATCAAAATCTGCGGGGACGTTGAACTGCTCGTCTTCTTTATAGGGCAATGCCGGGTCGGCAAAGACCTTCTGCAGGAAAAGAGCCACTACGGGAAGGGCAGAAGAGGCGCCCTGACCGTTGGCCATGGAAGCAAAATGGATGTCGCGCTCGTCACCGCCCACCCAAGCGCCGAAACTCAGCGATGGCGTGTAGCCAACAAACCAACCGTCGGAGTTGTCATTGGTGGTACCGGTCTTGCCCGCCATCGGTGCCTTGATGCCGTAACGGAAACGTATGCGGCTGCCTGTGCCGCCGTCAATAACACCGCGCATGAGAATTATCATCTTAAGAGCAGCCTGCTCACTGATAACCTCATGGACACGGGGGGAGAAATCGGCCACGACATTGCCGCTGCCGTCCTCTATGCGGTTGACAAATATCGGATGACGACGCACCCCCCGGTTGGGGAATGCCGTGTAGGCACTCACCATCTCGATGACGGAAATGTCGCAGGGGCCAAGACAGAGACTGAGAGAGGGCACAATGTCACGGTTGAGAATGCCGAACTCATGAATCAGACGCACGAAGGCCGAGGGGGACATTTGGCTGAGAAGCCATGCGGAAATCCAGTTGTTGGACGTTGCCAGGCCCCACTTGAGTGTCACCATTTCCCCGATACGGGCCTTGGAGGAATTGCGCGGCGTCCAAGTCTGATCACCAACGTGATAGGTGTGAGCCACATTGGGCGCCACATCGCAGGGAGAGAAACCGTTCTCCATCGCCAAGGAGTAGAGATAGGGTTTAATGGTCGATCCCACCTGACGTCTGCCCTGCCCTGCCATATCATATTGAAAATGGGCATAGTCAGTGCCGCCGACATAGGCTTTCACATGGCCAGTATGCGTGTCCATGCACACAAATCCCGCACGAAGGAAACCTTTATAATACTTGAGAGAGTCCAGCGGCGACATCAACGTATCGACCTCACCATGAGGCGTATAAACCGTCATTTCCGTGGGAGTGCGGAAACTGTTCTCTATATCATGTTCGCTGTGGCCCGCATGAAGCATGGTGACCCAACGGGCACTCTGACGGATGGCACGCTGCAAGTCGCGTTGTGCCTGACCCGTGGGTACGTCGTTGGCATAGGGGCGGTTTTTCAACATTTTCTGTTCCCGGGAGAATATTGGCTGCAAGGTCTCCACCACATGCTTTTGCACCGCTTCTTCGGCATAGGCCTGCATGCGTGAATCAATCGTGGTGTAAACCTTCAGTCCGTCGGTGTAGATGTTGTAATGTTTGCCTTGACTGTCCACGTTTTTGTTGCACCAACCGTAAAGCGGGTCTGTTTCCCAGGCTAAGGAATCCTCATAATATTTCTGCTCCTGCCACGAAGCATAGTCGCTGCGGGAAGGTCGCTTGGCCATCAGCACCTGACGAAGATATTCACGAAGATAAGTGCCGTGGCCCTGACGGTGATCCACGCGGTGGAAATCCAACACGAGTTCCTTCTGCTGCAGAGAATCGCACGCCGCCTCAGTGATGTAACCGCCCTTAACCATCTGATCGAGCACCACATTGCGACGTTCGCGGCAGCGCTCCGGCACACGGACGGGATTGAACAGAGAAGGATTTTTACACATGCCCACAAGGACGGCACACTCGTCCACCGTGAGGTCGCGGGGTTCCTTGCCGAAATAAGTGCGCGCAGCAGTCTTGATGCCAACAGCATTGTGGAGGAAATCGAAATAGTTGAGATACATGGTGATGATTTCCTCCTTGGTGTAATAGCGCTCAAGTTTCAAGGCTATTACCCACTCGATGGGTTTCTGGAGCAGTCGTTCAAAGGTGCTTCTGGCTCGGGCGCTGTAGAGCTGCTTTGCCAACTGCTGTGTGATGGTGCTGCCGCCGCCGGCACTCTTCTGATTGAGGATGCCCCGTTTGATAACAGCACGCAGAAGTGCCTTGAAGTCAATACCTGAATGCTCGAAGAAACGCTCGTCCTCAGTAGCCACCAAAGCATTAACAAGAGCCGGCGGCAAATCCTTGTAGGACACAAAGATACGGTTGCCCTCAGAATAGCTCCAGGTGCCGATAAGCTGGCCGTCGGCAGAAAAAATCTGCGAGGCAAACTTGTTCACCGGATTCTGAAGTTGCCGAAGCTCTGGCATATATCCGATATAGCCCTCCCAGACAGCAAAAAAAGCACAGCCTAAAGCCAGCCAGAAAAACACCAGCAGACTCCATAAAATTATGATAACTTTCTTTCGCATGGAAAACGTACTCTGTCAATTCTCCCTGCAAAGTTACAACAAAATATCGAATTTGCAAAAAAAACAACCCTGTATAAGTGTACAACTCTCAACTTTTTTGTACCTTTGCACCCGCATCAAGAGAAACAACCACAATGGAGAACAGAAGTTTGGTGACCATCGCCAACCATTCGCGCGAAAAAATCGAATATCTCATTAAAATGGCCTCGGCCTTCGAACAGAATCCCAACAGGCGCCTGCTCGAAGGAAAGGTGGTAGCCACCCTCTTTTTTGAGCCCTCGACAAGAACCAGACTCTCCTTCGAGACAGCAGCCAACAGACTCGGTGCAAGAGTCATAGGTTTTGCCGACCCGAAGGTAACCAGCGGCACCAAGGGAGAGACACTGAAGGACACCATCATGATGGTCTCCAACTACGCAGACCTCATCGTGATGCGCCACTATTTGGAAGGCGCCGCCCAATACGCATCGGAAGTTGCGCCCATACCCATTGTGAATGCCGGAGACGGAGCCAACCAACACCCCTCGCAAACGATGTTGGATCTCTACACCATCCATCAGACCCAGGGGCGTTTGGACAATTTGGACATCTATCTGGTAGGTGACCTGAAATACGGACGCACCGTGCACTCATTGCTGATGGCCATGCGCCACTTTAACCCCACATTCCACTTCATCGCCCCGGAAGAGTTGGCCATGCCCGCCGTATATAAAAAATACTGTGACGAACACGGCATCCGCTACATCGAGCACTCGGACTTCAACGCAGAGACCATCAGCGGCGCCGACATATTATATATGACACGCGTGCAGAAGGAGCGCTTTGCAGATCTCGACGAGTATGAACTGGTCAAAGACCGCTACCTGCTGAAACGGAACATGCTGACGAAGGCCCGTGAAAACATGAAAATCCTGCACCCGCTGCCACGCGTGAACGAGATAGAGTACAGCATCGACGACACGCCCCACGCCTACTACTTCCAGCAGGCCCGCAACGGACTCTATGCCCGAGAAGCACTCATCTGCGATGTTCTCGGCATCACATTGGACGACGTTTTAAAAGCCTGAAACAACCATTGCACAATGAAAAGAAAAGAACTACTCGTTGCAGCCATCGAAAACGGAACTGTGATTGACCACATTCCGAGTGACAAGCTTTTCGACGTTGTCAGCCTGCTCCACCTGGAGCGTATGAAGACCGCCGTCACCGTCGGCTTCAACCTCAAGAGCAAAATCACGGATCAGGGACACAAGAGCATCATCAAGATTGCAGACAAATTCTTCACCGACGAGGAGTTGAACCAGCTCTCGGTGGTGGCGCCCAATGTCACGCTCTGTCTTATCCGCGACTACGAAGTAGCAGAAAAGCGTCAGGTGAAGATGCCGGACATGCTGGAGGGCATTGTGCATTGTCCAAACGCCAAATGCATCACCAACAATGAGCCCATGCGCACACGATTCCGTGTGGCCAACCGCGAGTTGGGCATTCTGCAGTGCTGCTACTGCAACAAAGACCTCCCCCTTTCGGAAGTAAAAATCGTTGAACAACAATAATAAACGTTTATGGAAAGAGATTCTGTTGTATTTGACCTCATCAAAAAGGAAAATGAGCGTCAACTCCGTGGCATCGAACTGATTGCATCGGAAAACTTTGTCAGCGACGAAGTGATGCAGGCCATGGGATCGTGCCTCACCAACAAATACGCCGAGGGATATCCCGGCAAGCGCTACTACGGCGG
>CADAVI010000081.1 GCA_902791295.1 uncultured Bacteroidales bacterium
AAATTATTGCAGGCCAACGCGGGGTATTTCAGCTTTTTTCCGTACCTTTGCACACGCTTTATGACCTAAAGCACCGGGTTGGTCCCTTCGTCTATCGGTTAGGACGAGAGATTTTCATTCTCTAAAGAGGAGTTCGACTCTCCTAGGGACTACATAAAAAGAAGAAAAACGAAAACGTAAACTTAGACAATGGCAAACCACAAGTCATCTCTTAAGAGAATCCGTCAGGAGCAGAAGCGCAAGCTCCACAACAGATACTACGCAAAGACCATGCGTAACGCTGTTCGCAAACTGCGCGCCACCACAGACAAGGCTGCTGCCACCGCTATGTACCCCGCCGTACAGAAGGCGCTCGACAAGCTGGCCAAGGTAAACATCATCCACAAAAACAAGGCAGCCAACATCAAGTCGAAGCTGGCTCACTACATCGCTAAGCTGGCATAACGCCAGCTTTTTTTGTTTATGGACGAAATCGAAAAGAACAGAGCGACCTACAGTGCCTCCAACATTCAGGTGCTGGAAGGCCTTGAGGCTGTGCGCAAGCGCCCGGCCATGTATATCGGCGACATCTCCGAGAAGGGTCTCCACCACCTTGTTTACGAGACGGTGGACAACTCCATCGACGAGGCTCTGGCCGGTTATTGCACCCACATCGAAGTCACCATCAACGAAGACGGCAGCATCACCGTGCAGGACAACGGCCGCGGCATCCCCGTGGACATGCACGAGAAGGAGCACAAGAGCGCTCTGGAGGTGGTCATGACCGTGCTCCACGCCGGCGGTAAGTTCGACAAGGGCAGCTACAAGGTGAGCGGCGGTCTCCACGGCGTGGGCGTCAGCTGTGTCAACGCCCTGTCCACGAAGATGCTGTCTCAGGTCTTCCGCGACGGCAAGATCTACCAGCAGGAATATCACCGCGGCAAGCCGCTCGCTCCCGTAGCCGTTGTGGGCGAAACCACCCTGCGCGGCACGCGCCAGCAGTTTTGGCCCGACGACACTATCTTCCAAACGACCTTCTACAAGTACGACATCCTGGCCAACCGTATGCGCGAGTTGGCTTATCTGAACGCCGGCATCCACATCACGCTGACCGACATGCGTCTCGACGTGAACGAGCAGAGCGGCATTGAGGGCGTACGCAGCGAGGTGTTCTACAGCGAGGGCGGCCTGAAGGATTTCGTCCGCTACATTGACTCCACCCGCACGCATCTCATCAACGATGTGATATATCTCAACACCGAGAAGCAGCAGGTGCCCATCGAGGTGGCCATCATGTACAACACGGGCTACTCCGAGAATCTCCATTCCTACGTCAACAATATCAACACCATAGAGGGCGGCACCCATCTTCAGGGCTTCCGCACGGCCTTGACGCGCACGCTCAAGAGCTACGCAGAACAGCAGTGCCAGAAGGACTTGGAGAAGCTCGCCAAGAACAAGGTGGAAATCAGCGGCGAGGACTTCCGCGAGGGTCTCACCGCCGTCATCTCCGTGAAGGTGGCCGAACCCCAGTTTGAGGGCCAGACGAAGACCAAGCTCGGCAACTCCGAAGTGGCCGGCGCCGTACAGCAGGCCGTTGGCGAGGCGCTCGCCAACTATCTGGAGGAGCACCCCAAGGAGGCCAAACTCATCGTGGACAAGGTGATTCTCGCCGCCACGGCGCGTGTGGCCGCCCGCAAGGCCCGCGAGAGCGTGCAGCGCAAGTCGCCCATGGCCGGCGGCGGTCTGCCCGGCAAGCTGGCCGACTGCGCCGACAAGGACGCCGCCAACTGCGAGCTCTTCATCGTCGAGGGTGACTCTGCCGGCGGCAGTGCCAAGCAGGGCCGCAGCCGCCAGTATCAGGCCATCCTGCCCATCCGAGGCAAGATTTTCAACGTGGAACGCGTCATGTGGCACAAGGCCTTCGAGCATGAGGAGGTAAACAACATCATCCAGGCTTTGGGCGTGCGCTTCGGTTTGGGCGAGGACTCCAAGGAGGCCAACTACGACAAGTTGCGCTACTACAAGACCATCATCATGACCGATGCCGATGTCGACGGTTCCCACATCGACACGCTGCTCATGACACTCTTCTACCGTTATATGCCCGAACTGATTCAGAAGGGGCATCTCTACATTGCCACGCCCCCGCTCTATCGCTGCTCCATCGGCAAGGTGGAGGAATACTGCTACACGGAGCAGGATCGTCTGGACTTCATCAAGAAGTACAACAACGGGCGCGAGGAAGGCATCCACACGCAGCGCTACAAAGGTTTGGGTGAGATGAATCCCGAGCAACTGTGGGAAACCACGATGAATCCCGAGACGCGCCTGCTCAAGCAGGTGACAATTGAGGACGCCGCCGGCGCCGACTATGTCTTCTCCATGCTGATGGGCGAGGATGTCGGACCGCGTCGCGAATTCATTGAGCAGAACGCCGTTTACGCCAAGATTGACGCCTGACAGGCGGATTTTTGGCGCTCCATCCCTTTGGCGCAAACCTTGAATAAGGTTTGCGCTATTTTTTTGTCAACGAGGAAATGGGCTGCACCTTCTCTGCCTACGTCAACTGCCTGCGTCTGCGGCGTGCCGACGACCTGCACCGTCAGGAGCCGCAGACGCCCGTCGGCGACATCATCGCCCGCTCCGGCTTCGACTCGCCGTCGAACTACTATAAGGCGAAGCGGAAGTATGGGGATGAGTGAACATTGCGATTAAGCGAGGGCAGACAGAAGCTCGCTTCATGTTTGCCGAGCGCGAGCAATGTCCATGGAACAAAGTTTAATGAAAAACGAAGAGTAACCCTTCGCGCACCCTTCGCACACCCAAGTACACCCTTTGAGTGTGCCATATACGTGCCAAAGGTGTGCCTGGGGCGATGTAAGGGTGAAGGAGTCTCCACTCGCGACGGAGGGAAATGGTCAATGGTCCGACGGTTTTCTTTAAAGTCAACTGTCCGAAAAAAAACGCAGTCCTGAGCCCTACGCGAATAAGCTCCCCAAATCGCGTGAGCCGACTCAATCGATCGTTTGAGCCGAGCCATTTCATCGTTTGAGTCGAGCCAGGTTTTTGAGGGGCCGTTTCTGTCTCAACTGAATTGTAAATATTTTTTAACTCACAACCCCGTCAAAATATCACGGGCGCGGCGTTCCTGCTCCGCCGTGGGCACGGGAATGTCCTTCAACGTGTAGGGAACGCCGAGTTTTTCCCACTTGTGAATACCCAGCGTGTGGTAGGGTAACACCTCGACCTTGCGGACATTGCCCAGCGTATCGATGAAGCGGCGCATGGCGCGCAGATGCGCCTCGTCGTCGGTGACGCCCGGCACGAGCACATGGCGAATCCACACCGGAACGCCCGCATCAGAGAGCCATCGCGCACAGTCGAGGATACTCTCATTCGTGTGGCCCGTGAGCCATCGGTGACGCTCCGCGTCCATGTGCTTGAGGTCGAGCAGGATGAGGTCGGTGCTCTGCATCAGGCGTTGGAATCGGGAGAAAAAGGGCTCCTCGCGCGTGAAAGGCTGCGCCGCCGTATCGAGGCAGGTGTTGATGCCGCGACGATGAGCCTCCTCAAAGAGTTCCGTGAGGAAATCCAACTGCAGGAGCGCCTCGCCGCCGGAGACGGTGATGCCCCCTTCCCGGCCCCAGTAGTCGCGGTAGCGCTCCGCCCGGTCGAGCAACTGCTCCACCGTCTGCCGATGCTCCGATAATTCAGACGACTCCGAACACTCTGAGTCTTCCGATAACTTCCAAGTGTCCGGATTGTGGCAATAGCGGCAGCGCATCCGACAGCCCTGAAGGAAAATCAAAAACCGAATCCCCGGCCCGTCAACGGAGCCGAAGGATTCGGTGGAATGGATGAAACCTGTGCAGCTCATCTTAGAGGCGTTCGTGAGCCTGACGGGCAATAACGTCCTCCTGCTGCTCACGCGTCAGGTCGATGAACTTCACGGCGTAGCCGCTGACGCGGATGGTGAAGTTGGCGTATTCGGGTTTCTCGGGATGCTCCATAGCATCGAGCAGTTTGTCCACGCCGAAGACATTGACATTCAGGTGATGGGCGCCCTTGGTGAAGTAGCCGTCCATCACGCGCACCAGCGTCTGGGCACGCTCCTCGTCGTTGTGACCGAGAGCCGAGGGAGCGATGGTCTGCGTGTTGGAGATGCCGTCGAGTGCATATTCGTAAGGAATCTTGGCCACGGAGTTGAGCGAAGCCAAAAGGCCGTTCTTCTCTGCACCGTAGCTGGGATTGGCACCGGGAGAAAGCGGGGTGCCGGCGCGACGGCCGTCGGGCAGATTGCCGGTGTATTTGCCGTAAACCACATTCGAGGTGATGGTCAGGATGGAGGTCGTGGGCTCGGAATTGCGGTAGGTGTGGTGACGCTTGATCTTGGCCACAAAGGTCTTCAGCACCCAAAGTGCCACCTCGTCGGCACGGTCGTCGTCGTTGCCGTAGCGGGGGAAGTCGCCCTCAATGACATAGTCGTAGTTGAAGCCGTTTTCATCGCGGAGAATCTTCACCTTGGCGTACTTCACGGCACAGATGCTGTCCACCACGTGGCTGAAGCCGGCGATGCCGGTGGCGAAGGTGCGACGCACATCGGTGTCGATGAGCGCCATCTCGGCGGCCTCGTAGAAGTACTTATCGTGCATGTAGTGGATGAGGTTGAGCGTGTTGACATAGATGTCGGCCAACCAGTCGAGCGTGTCGCGGAAGCGGGGCTCGAGCTCCTCCCAAGTAAGATACTCGCTGGTGATGGGACGGAACTTGGGGCCGCACTGCTCGCGCGTCTTGGCATCCACGCCGCCGTTGATGGCGTAGAGCAGCGTCTTGGCCATGTTGGCGCGAGCGCCGAAGAACTGCATCTCCTTGCCCGTCTGCGTGGCGCTCACGCAGCAGCAGATGGAGTAGTCGTCACCCCAGATGGGACGCATCACGTCGTCGTTCTCATACTGGATGGAACTGGTCTTCACGCTGACCATAGCGGCATAGTGCTTGAAGGTCTCGGGCAGACGGGGCGAATAGAGCACCGTGAGGTTGGGCTCGGGAGAAGGACCCATGTTCTCCAGCGTGTGGAGGAAGCGATAGCAGTTTTTCGTCACCTGATGACGGCCGTCCTGACCCAGGCCGGCCACTTCGAGGGTGGCCCATACGGGGTCGCCCGAAAAGATTTCGTTATAGGAAGGAATGCGGGCGAACTTCACCATGCGGAACTTCATCACGAGATGGTCGATGAGCTCCTGAGCCTCCTTCTCCGTGAGGGTGCCCTCCTGAAGGTCGCGGGTGATGTAGATGTCGAGGAACGTGGACACGCGGCCCACGGACATGGCGGCGCCGTTTTGCGTCTTGATGGCAGCCAGGTAGCCGAAGTAGAGCCACTGAACGGCCTCGCGGGCGTTCTTTGCAGGCTTTGAGATGTCGTAGCCGTAGATCTCGGCCATCTGCTTCATGCCCTTGAGGGCCTTGATTTGCATGGAAATCTCCTCACGCAGACGGATGATATCCTCGCTCATCTGGCGCTTGCCGCAGTTGTATTTGTCAATTTCCTTCTGCTCGATGAGGAAGTCGATGCCATAAAGAGCCACACGGCGGTAGTCGCCCACAATGCGGCCGCGGCCGTAGGTGTCGGGCAGACCGGTGAGAATGTGGTTGTGGCGCACGCGCAGCATCTCGTCGGTGTAGGCGTCGAACACGCCGTCGTTGTGCGTCTTGCAGTATTTGGTGAAAATCTCGTGAAGCTTCTCCGAAGGCTTGTAGCCGTAGGTGGTGCAGGCCTGCTCCGCCATCTTGATGCCGCCGTAGGGCATGAAGGCACGCTTGAGGGGCTTATCGGTCTGCAGGCCGACAATCTTCTCAAGATCTTTGGTCGCAGGGTCGATATAGCCCGGACCGTAGGACGTCATCGAACTGACAATCTCTGTCTCCATGTCGAGCACACCGCCCTTGAGGCGCTCCTGCCTCTGCAACTCCTGCAACTTGCCCCAAAGAATGTTGGTGGCATCCGTGGGCCCCTCCAGGAAACTCTCGTCGCCGTCGTAGGGAGTGTAGTTGTTTTGGATAAAATCACGCACATTCACTTCATCGAGCCATTTCACGCCCTTGAAGCCTCTCCATTCATTTCTCATACTCTGTTCTTATAAATTATTCAACGGCGACAAAGGTAATAAAAAAAAACGAGCCGGAAGGTATCTTCGAAAGTCCGTCAGCGCTTAGATTCACTTTTTTAGCAAATCATCCTCCGAAACACACTCTACGGTTCACTAAACAAACAACCCGGGGCACATGGTGTGCACCCCGGGTCGGACTAATATTTATATATGTAAGACTCGCGAGAAATTACTCCTCGGAAGAAGGCTGCTGCTCGCCGTGCTGCTCGCCGTGCTCGGGACGGGGACGACGTTCGCCGCGCTCAGGACGGGGACGACGTTCACCGCGCTCGGGACGGGGACGACGCTCACGCTCCGTATAGCCTTCGGGCTTCTCCAGAAGCACGCGGCGGGAGAGCTTGAACTTGCCGGTCTTGGGATCGACCTCAAGGAGCTTCACCTTGATGGTGTCGCCTTCCTTGATACCGGCCTCTTCGACCGTCTCCAAACGCTTCCACTCAATCTCGCTGATGTGCAACAGACCGTCGCGACCGGGCATGAACTCCACGAAAGCGCCGTAAGGCATGATACTGCGCACGGTGCCTTCATAGACCTCACCCACTTCGGGGATGGCCACAATAGCGCGGATCTTGGCCAAAGCTGCATCGATGCAAGCCTTGTCGCTGCCGCTCACCTGCACCTTTCCTACGCCGTCTTCCTCATCAATCGTGATGATGGCGCCGGTCTCCTCCTGCATACCCTGAATGATCTTGCCGCCGGGGCCGATGACAGCACCGATGAACTCCTTGGGAATGGTGATTTGCTCGATGCGGGGCACATGGGGCTTGAGCTCAGGACGGGGTGCGGGCAACACCTTGAGCATCTCGCCCAGGATGTGCTCACGGCCGGCCTTAGCCTGCATGAGAGCCTTCTCCAAAATCTCATAAGAGAGACCGTCGCACTTGATATCCATCTGAGTGGCGGTCAGACCGTTGGGCGTACCCGTAGTCTTAAAGTCCATATCACCCAGGTGATCCTCGTCGCCGAGAATATCACTGAGGACAGCATACTTGTCTTCGCCGGGGTTCTTAATCAGACCCATAGCGATGCCGCTCACGGGATTCTTCAGAGGCACGCCGGCATCCATCAGAGAAAGACAACCTGCACAGACGGTAGCCATCGAGCTGGATCCGTTGGACTCAAGGATGTCGCTCACTACGCGGATGGTGTAAGGATAGTCGGCAGGAATCTGGCCCTTCAGGCCGCGCCATGCGAGATGGCCGTGACCGATTTCACGACGGCCTACGCCGCGCTGAGCCTTGGCCTCACCGGTGGAGAAAGGCGGGAAATTGTAGTGAAGAAGGAAGCGCATATAGCTCTTGTCGAGCACATCGTCCACCATCTTCTCGTCGAGCTTGGTGCCCAGCGTGGTAGTGGCCAGCGACTGCGTCTCACCGCGCGTGAAGATGGCTGAGCCGTGAGGCATGGGCAGAGGGCTCACCTCGCACCAGATGGGGCGGATATCGGTGGTCTTGCGGCCGTCCAGACGGATGCCTTCGTCGAGGATACAACGGCGCATGGCGTCGCGCTCCACGTCGTGATAGTAACGGTCGACGAGGCCGTTTTTCTCCTCCAACTCATCGTCGGAAAACTCGGGATGAGCGGCAGCGTAAGCCAACTTGAAATCCTCGCGAATCTTCTCGAAAGCCTCAGCACGCTGATGCTTCTCCAGTGCCTGCTTGGTGACGTCGTAGGCGGGCTGATAGCACTTGGTCTTGACCTCCTCGCGGAGTTCTTCGTCGTTGACCTCGTGACAATACTCGCGCTTGACATCGGTGCCGAGTTCTTTGGCCAGCTCCTTTTGGAGGCGGCACATGGGCTTGATGGCCTCGTGGGCAGCCTTGAGGGCGCCCAGAAGATCCTGCTCGCTGACTTCCTTCATCTCGCCCTCCACCATCAT
>CADAVI010000082.1 GCA_902791295.1 uncultured Bacteroidales bacterium
CTTGAGGTTGCTGCGGGGGATGATGATGTCGGTGGCCAGCGTGCGGTCTTCGGTGAGCAGATAGGCGTATTCCTTCCTCACCTGCAGCGTGCCGACGAACTGCTTGTCGGCTCTCTCCAAAATCTCTATCACGCGGGCTTCGCGGATGTGGTTCTTGCGGCGGGCCATCATGCTGATGCGCACGCGGTCGCCGTCCATGGCGCGCATCGCGTTGCGCTCGGCCACGAAGATGGGCTCTCCGCCCTCGTCGGGCAGCACGGTGTTCTTGCCGTTGGCCTTGCGGTGGAATTTGCCGTCCATCACGCCCGTGACGGCGTTCAGCTGGTAGTTGAAGCGGGGCGACTCGCGTATGTAGTCCTCCAGCAGCAGATCCTGGATGATGTCGGCCACCAACTGGCGTGCCGGCGGCGTGGTCAGTGAGAAGTTGCGGCAGATGGTGCGTTGTTCGAATGATGTTGAGGGGTTTTGCTGAAACAGCTCCATGATGTCGCGCTTCAGATCCTTTTTCCTGATGCGGCGGATGCCGGTCTTTTTTCTTCCCATAGCCTTGTCTGTTTGTAAATTCCCGTACAAAGATAACAAATTATCTTCATTTTCGCGCCTTTTTCGGAAAAATCCTGAAACAATTCGCATTTTACATTTTACATTTTACATTTTTTCCATACCTTTGCCGTCGATTATGAGTGGTTTACCCGTCAAATCCGAGCGTGCCAACACGGTGACGCACCTTCTCGGAGCGCTTTTCGCCCTCTCTTCCATTTGGATGGTGTGGCCCGCCGTGCACCACAGTTGGCAGATGGCCTTCGGTGTGCTGTTTTTCATCGTCGGCATGTTCATCATGTTTGCCCTGAGCGCGTCCTATCATTGGGTGCATCCGGGCCGTGCGAAGCGTGTCATGCGCATCTTCGACCACATCGGCATCTACGTCATGATAGCCTGCTCCTACACACCCATCTGCGTGGCCGTTGTGGGCGGCTGGCTGGGGTGGACCATCTTCGCCGTGCAGTGGCTGGCCGTCCTCGGGGGCATCTTCTACAAGGTGTTCGCCATGGGTCGTTTCCCGCGTCTCTCGCTGGCGATTTATCTGGTGATGGGGTGGAGTGTGCTGCTGGTTTTCAAGCCTGTGACGGACAAACTCTCGCCTCTGGCCGTTGCCCTGCTGGTCACGGAGGGTGTGCTCTACTCTGCCGGCACGTGGTTTTTCGCCCACGACGACCGCCGCCACTTCCACGCCGTCTGGCACGTCTTCGTCCTCCTGGGCTCCATGGCCCACTGGAGTGTGGTGCTCTGCCTGCTGCTGGAGTGATTTTTTCAGGAATTTCTTCCTCAAAGAGTTGTATGTAAAAGAAAATTTTGTATATTTGCAACTGATTAATTGCAGAGCACTTTCCTGGAGATGGAGTCATATACGAATCTTTCGGCCTTCCTTATAGGAGCCTCTACGGCATTCTATGCAATCTTTGCTCTCCACATCCTCATTTGGCGCAGGAAGCGCAGTCGCTTTCAGACAGTGTTGGGCTGGATATTGGCTGTTTGGGCGGTGTGGAATCTGAAGGATATCATCATAACGTTCCCGGGAATGTATGTTGCCAAGGTGTTGGACTGGATTATGATTATTGACGGTTGGTCGGCGATTACCTACACGGTTTTCGTCTTTGAAGTCACGATGCCCGGATGGACGACATGGCGACGGCTTGCGTTGCTGGCATTGCCCTTTGCTGCCTTTTCCGCGGCATATGCTCTTTGGCCGACTGAAGCGGTGAAAAACGCATACGTCGCTTTCCTCTGGTGTTATGCCTGGGCGGTGGTCATCATCGGTTATGTGCGTATGCGCAGATACCTTGATTATTTGCGTAATAACTATTCCAACACAGATGACATTGACGTGTCGTGGCTTCGTCCCGTATTCCTGTTTGCCATTGCCAGTCAGTTGCTGTGGCTCTTTACATCACTTTATGCCGAAGTATCAGCCGACGTCTTGTATTATGTGCTCACAATCGTTATGTGGCTCGTGGTGCTGCACTACAGTTGGAACTTCCATCCAGTCGTTATTAGTGAGGAAACGCTGACGACGCAGGCGAAGCGTCAGCCGATAGTGCCGGGAGAGATGGAGCGCATCGTAGAAGAGCAGAAACTCTATCTGAACAGCGGACTCACACTTGGTGAACTGGCCAAAATCATGGGCACCAACCGCACTTATGTCAGCAACTACCTGAGTGCATTGCGGGGCCAGACGTTTTATGACTATATCAACCAATTACGCATCGAGAAGGCAAGTCTTCCCATGATGGAGGAGCATCCTGAATACACCTTGGAATATGTGGCTGAACAGAGTGGTTTCGGCAGCATTTCCACTTTTCGCCGTGCCTTTGTGAAGCAGACGGGCTCCCTGCCCGGCCGTAAGGGCTGATAGTGGAAGAACATTCTGAACCTTTCCCTTTCCGGCAATGTGTCAAAGCGTAAAATAATGCGCTTTTTTGTTCGGTTGACGTTTCTGCCGCGTTTTCCGGGGTAGAGTGTATTCGTTTTATTCCTATCTTTGCCATTGTATTTTGTGATACCAAACTTTAATTTTAATACTATGAAAAAGAAAATCTTCTTATGGGTGCCGATATTCATGATGGCCGTTGTGAATATGACATTGGTTTCTTGCAGCGATGATAACAGCGTCGAGCCTGAGAAGAACACTCAAAAAGAGACGCCACAGCAGCCGAAGAACGAAAAGATAACCGTCTCCCCGAATTATGTTCCGATCAAATGGGAAGATACTGAGATTTTTGAAAGCAACCCCGAGGAGGGCGTCTTTTCCTTTGCAAGCACCGAGGAGACCAGAAAGATTGAGCCGGGGTCTGTGTTGGCTATCGACGAAGGCACGTCAGGTCAGATTGTAGTCGTAAAAGAAGTGGACAAGGACGGCGACAGGGTGACGGTGAAGACAGAACAGGGAGGACTGTGCGACATCTTTTCCAACTGCGAGTTTACACTGTCCTCTTCAAGTGCGACAGTTGTCACTCGCTACGGCGGCAGCGGCAATGTATATACCCCAACGCAGGTGTTTGTGGGCGGGGAGGAGATCAGCGGCTGGCTGACCAGAGCCTCGTCGGGCGGTGAGCCTATCACCCAAAACATCTGGAAATGGGAAGAGAACTACGACAACACCACCCTTTACCAGAATTCCTACGCGAGGATTTATCTTGAAGAGGCAAACTTCAATGCCGGACTTGACCTGGAGATGAACCTGAGTTTCGGAGACGAAGACAAGAAGATTGCCGCAGAGAATGCCATACGTCAGTATTTCAGTAAGGCTCTGTGGATGAATGCCGTGATAAGGGGCTCTGTTGATATCAACTATATAGTCAGGGCCGTAGTGGAGGGAAATACAAGTTTCGAAAGCGGTGATAACGACCCGTGGAAGGAGGATATCTTCCGTCCCATCACAATGAAATTCCTTGTTGGCGGGGTGCCTGTGTTTGTTCAGTTGAGAGCAGATCTGTTTCGCGGCGCATCGCTTGAGTTTGAGGGTGATGTGAGCTGCTACTACGGTGCCCGCGGCAGCGTGGACGGCAGTCTGGGCTATGAATGGCGTCAGTCCGGCGGCATGACACCCATACGCAAGATGGATATGGAGGCCGAACTGATTTATCCGACAGTGGCGGGCAAGGGTAAGATTGAAGGTAAGGCATGGGTTTACCCGCGCATGTACGTCATGTTGTACGGGATTATCGGTCCGTCGTTTGACATCAAGCCCTACGTGGGATGCAGTCTCACCGGAGGATTCCAAAAACGGCTGCTGTCATCGTCGGACGACTATTGTGCTTGGCAGTTGAAGACGTACACAGGTGTGGACGTATCGGCAGGGCTTGACATGAAAATCTTCGGTCCTCTGGAAGACCATGATGATATCGGCGAGTTCAATGTGGCAGAAAAGAACCTGTATGAGTCTCCCACAAAGATCGAGTTTGACAAATCCGACCAGGACAAGGTGCAGGCCGGCGTGAAGACCAAAGTGTCGTTCAAGGTGTATGACAAAAACGCCTTGGCCGGTAAGGAGACGCTGACCCCTCTGCCCCAGATTGTGAAGTTTGAGGCTCCGGGCACGCTGTCCTCAAAGTATGGTATTGCCGAGAACGGCATGGTCTCTGTGGAGTGGACACCTGCGAGCAGGAACGACCAGCTTGCAGCGGTGTTGTATGATGCAGATGGCGGGGTCATAAGTAAAGCCGTGTGGGGTGAACCGGCAGCATCGCTGGTTAACTGTCCCGACGACCACCATCCTCATGCCATAGATTTCGGTTTGCCCAGCGGCACCAAGTGGTCGTGCTGCAACTTAGGCGCAACAAAGCCCGAAGAATACGGTAATTTCTATGCCTGGGGCGAAACCGGCGGCTACACCAGCAAAGGAGAAATTGAGGGCACGTCAGACTACTCCGCTTATGAAATGCACGACCGCCTCTTCGACTGGGCACACTACAAATGGTATAACGCTAGTAACAATAAGTTGACAAAATACTGCACCGGTGAAGGCTATGGCATAGTGGACAACAGGACCGTACTTGAACCGGGGGACGATGCTGCGCACAAGAGTTGGGGCGGCAATTGGCGTATGCCGACCGAGGATGAGATAAAGGAACTGATTGAATACACCACCTACGGCTATCGACCGGAAACTGTGAACGGTGTATTAGGGTATAAGTTCTCGAACAAGAATAATGAGGAGAATTATATTTTCCTGCCCGCTGCAGGCCTCCGTGGTGCTGAATACATCCGATATCCGGGGAACTGGGGTATGTACTGGGGATCGACGTTACACGAAGACGATCCCGATAACGCGATTATTCTCACGTTCGAAGCCCGAGGATGGGTACCTTCTTTTCCAAATTTTTCCAGCTGGAGCCGCTGTGACGGCCTGTCTATTCGACCAGTGCTCAGTGACAAATAGCATATAAAGACAACCGACACATGCACACCATGAAATCACTCTCAAGAGTCTTGCTCCTGCTGTTCTGCCTGCTGACGGCTGCGACGCGGAGCGCAGCAGAGTCGGACGTAAAGTCCGACACGGATTCCGTTGCCGTCGGCGCGGACGGGAATTTTTCGGAATGGGTTAACATGCGAAGTGACAATCCGACCTCAGTGATGAAAAGCGTGTGGAGCGAAATCAACTTCCGCCGCTGCCTCGAAGACTACCGCACGGTGAGTCTCAGCGTGGCCGACTCGTTGGAAGCCAACAAAAAGCCCGATGAAACCGTAAGCGCCTACGAAACACCGCTCAATACCCTGACCAGGATGATCAACTACGAGAAATTCCACGCAGAGGACTACTCGCCGCGACTCACCATATACTTCTACGCCTCCGTGGCCCTCTTCCTGCTGATGCTGCTGTGCTGGCTGGTGAAAAGTTTCGTCATTTCGCCCCTCACCTTAAAATTTAAGAAGTCATGAACGAACAGGAAGTGAAATACATACGCGACCTCGTCAATGCCTATTCACGCACCATCGACCACGAGCGTTTTCGCGACTATGGCAACGACATAGAAATCACGGAAAACGCCGCGCTGCACATTGACGAATGTCGGGGAGACACCCAACTCGACAGCCGCGATGTGGTGAAGCACGAAGAGCCCTATACCGGCGCTCCGCTGAAGGCACTCACTGTCACTGCGTTGTCGCAGGTGGACCGCTGGATGTTTGAGGTGGGTCCTCTGGCCAAAGGACAGTTTCAGGACGCAGAGGGCTATCGCACCGTGCCCGGCTCGGAACATGCAGAGGTCTGTCACACCTGCAAAGGTGCGGGAAAACTCGACTGTCCCACGTGCACCGGAAAGGGCAGCAAGACGGGCTGGCACGTTTGCCCCTCGTGCGGGGGCAGGGGAGTCCGCGAATGTTCCATGTGCGGCGGTAGTGGCGCCAAAAGATGCTCTGCCTGCAACGGCAGCGGCAGTCGCAGGGTCAAGAAAACCAGGAAGAAGCAGGTGGCGCGCCAATACTACAGTACGGGGCAGACCGTCACACGCTATGAATATGTGGACGAAACCTATTGGGACAGCGAGAACTGCCCCGCTTGCGGCGGCCGCGGCGAAATCAGAGGCGGATGCCCGAAGTGCGGCGGTTCGGGCAATGTGACGTGCATCAAATGCCGGGGCAACGGGGAAGTGCCGTGTGAAACCTGCTCCAGGACCGGCAAGGTGGTGTGCGGTCCCTGTCAGGGACGCACGAAGTTGCTCCACAGCATACGCATCACACAGGAACTGGAACATCGGTCCGACGGACAAATCTTTGCCGCGGACGAATGGTGGTCTGAGGTGGACAAACTACCGTGGCGCGAAGAGTGCCCCGCGGAGACCGTCTTCGAGACGCTCGACAACAAACTCGGCCACAACCTGTATGCAGAGCGCGGAGACTACAGCGCGTCGTTTGACAAAATCCTCGATGCACACAGCAGCCTGGCGTCGGACTGCTGCCGCATACGTTTCCAGCGCGCAGCCGTCACCCGCTATCACCTCAGCCACGTGAGGTACAACTACAGCGGGAAATCCTACACCGGCTACATCACCGGCAGCACCTTCCATCCCGTCACTTCGCCCATCATCGATTACGCCGACGAGCTCATCAAAGGCGCGGAGAGCAGCCTGAAACGCAGTTCGGCCGTCGATGCCCGGCGCAAGCTCAAGGAGGCGCAGTCGCTCAACGTGGAGGGCAACAGCCGTGTGATACGCGACATGATGGAGAAGGTGAACGAACATCTCAACACCATAGTGCAACTGGGACATAATATCGTGTTCTGGTTCGTCGCGCTGTTTGCCACGCCCTACGTGTTGCAGTTCTACGACGGCATCAATCCCGTCCTGCCCTATGCCTCCTTTGTCAACCGACCCGACTGGTTTGCTTACGACTATCTCCCGATAGCCCAGGTGCTGATCTTTCTCTATTTCTTCATCATGATGAAAGGACATCTGCTGGAAACCGACTACTCCAAATTGGACCTCAACCACACCTACCTCTATTTTGGCCTGGGTGTATTGAAGACCCTGTTGGGGGCCGTACTGCTCTTTGTGCTGCTTGCCGCCGCCAATTATCTGGGTCTGGTCATCCTCAGCGCCATCGGTATGTGGGCTCTGTGGTGGGTCATCAAGGTCGTTCTCATCATCGTGATTGTAATCATAGCCTTGATTTCCAGACTCTTTTGACGATGCGTTGACAGGTTGACATCTAAATCTTACAGTACAATCCTCGCTGTAGCCGTTGCCGTCGAAGCGGGGCTTTATTTGCGTGAAAATGCTCACGCAAATTACGCAAATTGCAAATTACAAATAAAAAAAGCCGCCGGGAATAAATCCCAGCGGCGCCGAGTAGTGGTCACGCTGCCCCAAGTCGTTTGACAATCAATTCAACTTGCCGTTTTGTCAGAGGACGTTCTGCTTTCCAACCTGTGCGTTTGAGCAGGGTTCTCAGCGGTTTGAATTTGCCGTTGCCGAAGCGTAAGTCGCGCAAGAAAAGGCTCTTTGCTTGTGATAGGTCAGCGTCATGTCGCAGCCTCCTCTTCCTTATCGGGCAGCCTATACGCACCTCGTCTGATGGACTTCCATCCTCGTTCGACGGTGAGCCGGTAGAGTGTGGAGAAGTGCAGATTGGCGAATACGGCGTAATCCCTCAAACCATCGATGGTGAGCGTTTGTCCCCGGTTTCTTTCCTCGTAGTCGGTGAAGGCGAAGTTTCTGGCCTCTTGTATCTCGGACGATACATGGCGGATTTCTCCGTAGGCGTTCATGACGCCTCTCTTCTCACTTCGGATTTTGAGGTCGATGCG
>CADAVI010000083.1 GCA_902791295.1 uncultured Bacteroidales bacterium
GCCCCTCTGCCCGACGTGCGCTATTCGGGCTTTTCCGGCGCCTCCACGCTCAAGGTGATGCGTCTTGCGAAGCGCGGTATCGCGCCCGCTCTGATACCCACGGAGGGCACTTCCGTCACGGTGCCTTCCGGAGGCTGCGACTATGTGGCCTTCGACGCCGCTTATCCTTTCCCCGAGCCGACGCTTGCGGGCGAGGTGCCTAATCAGAATCTGCACGGTCAGGGCACGGTGGATATGCTCATCATCCTGCCTGAATATTGTACCTACATTGCAGAAGCCGAGCGTCTCGCTGCGGCTCATCGGCAATACGACGGCCTCACGGTGTCCGTCGTCCCGGTGCAGCAGATTTATAATGAATTCTCCAGCGGCACCCCCGATGCCACGGCGTTGCGGCGCTTCGCCAAGATGCTCTACGACCGCGGTTCCGGCAACAGTCATCGCCTGAAATATCTTCTCCTGATGGCCGACGGCGCCTGGGACAACCGTATGCTCTCCCAGGCTTGGAGCTCTTTCGACCGCCGCCTTTACCTGCCCTGCATGGAAAGCGATGAGTCGGGCCACGCCGTCTCCAGCTACGTCTCTGACGACTACTACGGCATGGTGGGCGACTACACCGCTTCTGCCATCACTTCGCTGCCCGTCAGTGTGGCTGTCGGTCGCTTCCCCGTGACGACGGCCGCCCAGGCTAAGATAATGGTGGACAAGACCATTCGCCACATCTCGCGGGCCAATGCCGGTGCGTGGAAAAACACAGCCGTGTTCATCGGCGACGACGACAGCAAGGCCAAAGACTACGCAGCCGAGATGAAGGGGGCCAATCAGGCGGCCGATGCTGCACTCTATCCCGACGGCGCGGACGGTGTGGGCCTCTCGGTCTCCAAGCTGATGTTCGACGCCTTCATCCGCTCCACCGGCATCAGCGGCAACACCTATCCTGAAGTGGCCAAACTGATTAACCGCTACCAGACGGAGGGCGCCCTCCTGATGAACTACACCGGTCACGGTGCAGCGCACGTGCTCTCTCACGAGAGTGTTGTCACGCTCAAGGACGTCAAGGCCTGGAAGGGTGAGAATCTGCCCCTGTGGATAACTGCCGCTTGCGATGTGGCGCCTTGGGACGGACAGGAGGAGAATATCGGCGAGGCCGCCGTGCTCAGTGTTCAGGGCGGTGCCGTAGCCTTTATCGGCACACCGCGCACGGTGTATTCTACCCCCAACCACCGGCTCAATACCGCCTTCACGCGCTATCTCTTCGGCGTGGATGCCGAGGGTCGCCGCAATTCCGGCGGTTGGGCTTTGGCCGAGGCGAAGAACGACTACAAGAGCGTCAACTCCCTCAACTATTCCTATTTGGGCGACCCCGCTCTCGTCTTCGGTGCGCCGCTGCAGCGTGTGGTGCTGGAGACGATCAACGGTCAGGCTCCTTCGCCCGAGGTGCAGGTCAAGTCGAGCAGCCGTCTGACGCTGAAGGGCCATGTCGAGGATGCTTCCGGCAACAAAATGAGCGGTTTCAACGGACAGATTACCGCCACGCTCTTTGATGCCATGCAGACCGTCACCGGTCTGCGCAACATCACATCCTCGCCCTACACCTATAGGTATCGCGACTACAATACGGTGCTCTCGCGCCGCACGGCCGCCGTGAAGGACGGCGATTGGACAATCAGCATGATTACCCCCAAGGACATTCTCTTTGCCGACTCCTCGGGGCGCCTGGTCTTCTATGCCCTCAACGAGGAGCGCACGTTGGAGGCTTCCGGCGCCAGCACCGACTTCACAGTAGGCGGCGTGGGCAATGATTTCGACAACCTCACCGAGGGCCCCGACATGTTCATCTATCTCAACACGGAGGACTTCCGCGACGGCGGCACCGTCAACACGACGCCTTACTTCTATGCCCATCTTTCGGACACCGTGGACATCGCCTATTTGGGCAACAGCGTGGGTCACAACCTTCGGCTGACCGTTGACAACGACCCGCTGCAGTCCTACATCCTTGACGATTGGTTCACGCCCGACGGCGACGACTATACCCGCGGTACTGTAGCCTACAACCTGCCGCCTCTGGCCAACGGCGAGCATTCGCTGGTCTTCGAGGCCTGGAACAATCAGAATCTCTATTCCCGACGCTCTTTGCGCTTTGTGGTGGACAACGAGTTGCAGCCTGATCCGCTCAATCTTGTGGTGAGCCCCAATCCGGCTTCCACGGTGGCCAACATCATCATTAACCATCGTTTCCCGGGCTCCGAGACCTACTATGAGGTGCGCATCTTCGACCTCACGGGTCACCTCGTGTGGATGAAGGCGGAGACGGCAACGCCCGACGGTCGCGGCTCCCATGTTGTCTCCTGGGATTTGACGGGTGCTGCGGGCGGCGGTGTCACCACCGGCATCTATCCCTTCCGCGTCACAGTGCGCAGCGGTGCGGGCGAAGAAGTCAGTGAAGGACAAAAAATCATCGTCCTGAAAAATAAATAAGCCCCCCTTCGCGTTATAGTGTTGACATGAAAAGGTTCATTTTCCTCATAGCGGCCTTTGCTGCGGCAACTGCCGCGCTGCATGCGCAGGACGACCCCACTCAGCGCTTCAATCCCGAGACCTACGGCGTGACGAGTCTTTCGATAGCACCCGACGCGCGTGCCGGCTCTATGGGCGACATGGGTGTGGCCACCGAGGCCGACATCAATTCGCAGCACTGGAATGCGGCGAAGTATCCTTTTAATATCGCGCGCGCCGGTGTTGCCGCCAGCTACACGCCCTGGCTGCGCAAGATTGTCTCCGACATCAACCTGGCCAACGTGTCCGGCTTCTACCGCATCGGAGACTACAGCGCCGTTTCGGCCTCCTTCCGCTACTTCTCCCTGGGCGAGGTCACTGTGACCGACGGCGACTACACCATTAAGCCCTACGAGATGGCTTTCGACGTGGCCTACAGCCGCATGCTCACGCGTTGCCTGTCGATGGGTGTCACGTTGCGCTACATCCGTTCCGACATGTCCAACAACTATCGCGACGGCAGTTCTGCGGGCAATGCTTTCGGCGCCGACATCAGTTTCTACCGCGAAGGCTATTTCATGATGGGCAGCCGCGAGTGCCGCCTGGGATGGGGCGTCACCCTCTCCAACATCGGCACTAAGATTAACTACGGCGGCACCACCAACTCTGAGTTCCTGCCCACCACGCTGCGTCTGGGCATCAACCTCCTCGTGCCCTTCAACCAGTACAACAAGATGTCCTTCGGCGTGGAGGCCTACAAACTTTGCATCCCCACCTTCCCCTACGAGGTCCCCGAAGGCGACTCGCGCTCTTTGGCTGAGTATCAGCAGGAGGAGTTCTACGATGTGTCGTCCATTGCCGGCATCTTCAAGAGCTTCGCCGACGCTCCGGGCGGCTTCAAGGAGGAGATGCAGGAGATTCGCTGGTGTATGGGCATGGAGTACACCTACAACGACCGCTTCATGCTGCGCTTCGGCTACCACCACGAAAACCAGCATAAGGGCAACCGCCAATATCTCACCGTCGGCGCCGGTTTCCACATGAGCGTATTCACCGTCGATGCGGCCTATGTCTTCGCCACGTCGCAGACCAATCCTCTCGACCAGACGATGCGCTTCACGCTGGGCTTCGACCTCGACGGCATGAAGGACCTCTTCGGCCGCAAATCCCGCAGAAGATGATTAGGGTGGGCTATGGCTACGATGTCCACCGCCTGGTGGAGGGCCGTGCGCTCTGGTTGGGCGGCGTGCGCATCGAGCACACCATGGGTCTTTTGGGCCATTCGGACGCCGACGTCTTGATCCACGCCGTGTGCGACGCCCTGCTCGGTGCGGCCGGCATGCGCGATATCGGCTACCATTTTCCCGACACGGCGGGCGAATTTGAGGGCATCGACAGCAAGATACTTTTGGAGAAGACCGTGGCACTCATTGCCGCGAAGGGCTGGCGTGTGGGCAACATCGATGCCACGGTCGCGGCGCAGCGCCCCAAGCTTTCGCCCCACATTCCCGCCATGCAGCAGACTTTGGCCCGCGTGATGGGGGTGGAGGAGGACTGTGTGAGCATCAAGGCCACCACGACGGAGCGCTTGGGCTTCGAAGGCCGCGAGGAGGGCATCAGCGCCTCGTGCGTCTGCCTCATTGAGCGGGACTGACGGCTGTCAGCATCAGTCTGCCAGGCTTCTTTGCTTGCGGCGGATGAACAGGAACAGCAGCAACAGCGTCACGGTGCCGCAAGTGAGAGACAGCAATGCACTCTTTGTGAATCCCGCCACTAGAAATGTGAAGAATGACACGGCGGCTACCGTCAGCGAGTACGGCAGTTGCGTGATGACGTGATTCATGTGGTCGCATTGTGCGCCTGCCGACGACATGATGGTGGTGTCGGATATCGGTGAACAATGGTCGCCGCACACGGCACCTGCCATGCAGGCCGATATGGAGATAATCATGAGTTCCGGGTCAATCTCCTGAAAGCATGAAATCACGATGGGAATCAGTATGCCGAACGTGCCCCACGATGTTCCGGAGGCGAAAGCCAGACCGATGGCGACAACAAAGATGACGGCGGGCAGGAAGCTCATAAGTCCGTTGGCGGTGTGCTCCATCAGACCTGCCACATAGACTGCCGCTCCCAGGGTGTCTGTCATGTGTTTCAGCGTCCATGCAAACGTCAGAATCAGCATGGCGGGGACCATCTGTTTAAACCCCTCCGGCAGACAATTCATACAGTCGCCGAACGACATGGACTGACGTATCAGATAATAGGCCACGGTGAAGATAAGTGCCACGGCCGACCCCATCACCAGTCCCACAGAGGCATTGCTGGCTGCAAAGGCGGTGATAAAGTCCTTTCCGGAGAAGAAGCCGCCGGTATAAATCATGCCGATGACGCAACCGATGATGAGAAAGCCCACGGGAATCAGCAGGTCGGACACACTGCCCGGGATTCCCTCATCAGGGTCCTTTTCACGCGCTGTTTCTTGTGTGCCGGTAGAGAAGAGATCGCCCTTTTCGGCATTTCTCTCATGCAGCAGCATAGTGCCGTAGTCCAGTTTCATGAAGGTGATGAACACAATCATCAGCAGGGTCAGCAGGGCGTAGAAGTTATAGGGAATGGACTGGATGAAAATACTGATGCCGTTCTCTCCCTTGACAAATCCCGACACTGCGGCAGCCCACGACGATATCGGTGCGATGATGCAGACGGGTGCTGCCGTGGAGTCTATCAGGTAGGCCAGTTTGGCGCGGCTTATCCTGTATTTGTCCGTGACGGGTCGCATGACGGAACCTACGGTCAGACAGTTGAAATAGTCGTCAATGAAAATCAGGCATCCCAGCAGCATGGTAGCCAACTGCGCCCCCACACGGCCTTTGATGCGCCTTGAGGCCCAGGCGCCGAACGCCGCGGAGCCGCCGGTGCGGTTCATCATTTGCACCATGGTGCCCAGGATGACGAGGAAGAGCAGTATGCCGATGTTCCATTTGTCGGCCAGCACGGACATGATGCCGTCCGGGAACAGCTGGTTGAGTCCTCTTACCGGCTCGAAGTCCTGGTTGAGCATGGCACCCGTCAGCACGCCGAGAAACAGGGAACTGTACACCTCCTTGGTAATCAGTGCCATAGTGATGGCGATGAGGGGTGGCGTCAGAGCCCACACGGTGTTGTGTATCGGCATGTGTTCATAGGCGACGGCATAGTTCAGCCAGCCCAAAAAGAGGACCACCACGATGAAAGCTGCATTCGTCAGCGTCTTGGGTTTGCCGGGTTTTATGGATTTGAGGAAGTTTTGTAATACCATCTGATTTTTTCTTGTCGGGTGTTTTTTTACACAAAGATACATATTTTTTTTATGATAAGTGTGCTTTTGATGCACTAATTTCACAAAAGCCCCGCGTGTCCGTCGTACAAATCTCAGTTATCGACATTTTTCATCATTTCATCGGGCGGATGAGAGGAATTTCCGGAGTGGGATCTCCGGTGCGATGCGAAATGCAAACAAAATGCAAAGTTAATTTCTGTTGCCGTAAGGCAAAATAAATATATCTTTGCGAGTGAAAACTTAAAAAAAGTAAAAAGATGCATACCATGAGACTGCTAAGACTGTTTGTTTATGCCATGATGATGTTAATGGTTGTCAGTGGTGCGGAAGCTAAAGACAAAAAGAAGTCAGAAGCTTTCAGTTACGAAATTATGGGGGCGGGTTCCGGTAAGGAGGGTACCTGTTTGGTGAAAGTGTATGTTTATGGCAACACATCAGATGCTTCAATCAGGAAAGCTGCTGTGCACGGAGTCGTGTTTCGCGGTTTCAGCGGTACATCAAGCGGTGTATCCCAGCCGGCATTGGCACCAATTTCGGCAGAAGAGATGAATTCGGAATTTTTCAATTCATTTATGGACGTGAACGGAGAGTGCCAGAATTTTGCCAGTATCGTACCCGGCAGCTATGAACGCATAGCGACGGCGAAAGGCAGTAAAGTGGGCGCTGTGGTACAAGTACAGCGTACGGCACTTCGTCACAGACTCGAAACGCAGGGAGTAATAAAAACCCTGTCATCCGGCTTTTGAACATTAAAATAGACGCAGATATGAAAAAGACATTGATGTTACTGCTCGCGATTACTGTTTCGTCAATGGTCATGGCTCAGTATCGTGATGTGAAACTGCCGCCTGAGACGCCGCGCAGTCGCTACTACGACAGCGACCGTGCCGATAGGGGCTTCTGGAGTGCTGCTGAGTTTTTGGGCGGTAGCACGGTGAGTACTGAATACCCCTGTGCGCAACATCTGCAGTTGACGTGGACGGTAGGCTATCGTTTCAACCAATATATCCGCATCGGTGCCGGTCTTGGCGGCAAGGTTTATGTGCACAACGGTTCGAAGTTGCGTGCCGCAGAGAGCAACTGGGCTGTACCCTTCTTCTTCAACGCCCGCGGCAACTTCATGGCTCAGGAAGATCGCGGCTACTCGCCTTACTGGTCGATGAATGTCGGCTATGTGGTGAAGGACGGCTTCTTCATGTCACCCACGTTGGGTATCCGTTTCGGAGCGAAGCGCAGTGATTTCCTGTTGGGCGTGACTTACAGTCTCAACAGGATAGACAACCTGAATGTCGTGGGCACCTACGCTCACAGTCTGATGCTGACGTTAGGATATGAATATTAAACCAAATGTATAGGAGTAACGCGACATGAAAAAGATTCTGTTTGCCCTTTGTGCTCTGACGGGTTTTGCCATCGGTGCGAGCGCTCAGGGTGGTGCCCGCCCCATCAACCTCTCGGTGGAGTGTTTGGGCGTGGAGATGGACGGCAGCCAGACGCTGCGAGTGGCCGGTGTCGGCCGAAACAGGAGCGATGCCCGCGTGATTTTCTACGGCGTGAGAGAAGGTGCCGGCGGCTGTGACGTGCGTCCCCTGGTCACGGAGGTCAACGCACAGGAGCGCTATGAGGAGTATTTCAACCGCTTCTTTGCCGACGGCGGTCCTTATTTGAAATACGTTTCCTTGCGCGACACAAAGTCAGGCAGCACCATGCACAAGAAAGACAAGATTGGCGCCACCTACTACCTTACGGTGCGTGTGTTGCGCTCAAAGCTGAAGGCCCGCCTGAAGGAGGATAATGTTATTGATTAAAGTTTTTGGACCATGAAGAGGATATTTCTTTCAATGATGTTGTTGTTGGCGTCTGCATCGGCTTTCTCCCAGGCGAAGAAGCCTACGCTGATGGTGGTGCCCAGCGACGTGTGGTGCAACCAAAACGGCTACGTTCAGACAATAGACAATCAG
>CADAVI010000084.1 GCA_902791295.1 uncultured Bacteroidales bacterium
GGCCTGGCGGAACCAGTCGGAATACTCGATGTAGTGGCGCGCATAGGTCTGGTTGAGCGCTGCGGCCTGCTCGGGGTCCACCTTCTTGATGAACTTGGCGGGCACGCCGCCCCAGAGCTCGCCGTCGCCGATCTGAGTGCCCGAAAGCACCAGTGCGCCCGCAGCCACGATGGCGCCGCGACCCACCACGGCGTGGTCGAGCACCGTGGCGCCCATGCCGATGAGCGCGCCGTCTTTGACCTCGCAGCCGTGCAGCGTGACGGAGTGGCCCACGGTGACGTCGTCGCCCAAGATGCAGGGCGCCTTGCCGTTGAGCGTGTGCAGGCAGCTGTTGTCCTGAATGTTGGTGCGGTTGCCGATTCTGATGTAGTGCACGTCGCCGCGTACGACGGCGTTGAACCACACGGTGCAGTCGTCACCCATCTCCACATCGCCAACGATGACGGCGCCCTCGGAGAAGTAGCAGTGGCGCCCGAAGCGGGGAGCAGGAATGCCCGGAAGAGTCTTTATAATGGCCATAAACAATGTTTTTGTTTAAAGGTTAAAGTCTGATTTGAAATATACGCCGGACAAAAGTAGCAAAAAGATTTAAAAAAAGGAGGACAAAATTTTCTTTTTGCGGAAAAAATGCTATATTTGCGCTTGGATTATACCAAAAACCTATAAAAACATTACGACTATGGCTTATCTTACTGACGAAAAACTGCTTATCGTGGGTGCCGGCGGCATGATCGGCAGCAACATGGTGCAGAGCGCCCTGATGCTGGGTCTGACGCCCAACATCTGCCTGTATGACATCTTTGAGCCCGGCGTGCACGGTGTGGCCGACGAAATGGCCCACTGCGCCTTCCCCGGTGCCAACATCACCTGGACCACCAACCCCGAGGAGGCCTTCACCGGTGCCAAGTATATCGTTTCCAGCGGCGGCGCTCCCCGTAAGGAGGGTATGACGCGCGAAGACCTCCTGAAGGGCAACTGCCAGATTGCCGCCGAGTTCGGCGACTTCATCAAGAAGTACTGCCCCGACGTGAAGCACGTGGTGGTCATCTTCAATCCCGCTGATGTGACGGCGCTCACCGCCCTCATCCACAGCGGCCTGAAGCCCAACCAGCTGACCTCTCTGGCCGCCCTCGACTCCACCCGTCTGCAGCAGGCGCTGGCTCAGGAGTTCGGCGTGCAGCAGGACAAGGTGACCGGCGCACACACCTACGGCGGTCACGGCGAGCAGATGGCCGTCTTCGCCAGCCAGGTGAAGATTGACGGCAAGCCTCTGTCCGAGATGGGGCTGAGCGCAGAGAAGTTCGCCGAAATCAAGCTGAAGACCACACAGGGCGGCAGCAACATCATCAAGCTGCGCGGCCGCAGCTCCTTCCAGAGCCCCGCATACTGCAGCATCAAGATGATTGAGGCCGCTATGGGCGGCGCTCCCTTCACGCTGCCTGCAGGCTGCTACGTGAACTGCGACAAGTGCGGCTACAAGAACGTGATGATGGCTATGCCCACCACGATTGACAAGACCGGCGTGCACTTCACCGCACCTCAGGGCACGGCAGAGGAGATGGCCGACCTGCAGAAGAGCGTGGAGCACCTGGGTAAGATGAGGGACGAAATCATCGGCCTGGGTATCATTCCGCCCGTGGCAGAGTGGAGCAAGATGAACCCCAACCTTTAAAAATAGCATGCGTGCGCACCTGTGAGAAGGGTGTGCGAAAGATATAAAAGCGGACGCCGACCGACGGTTTGGCGCCCGTTTTTTATATTTTTTTTGAAGAAAATGCAAAAAAATGTGTGCGAAAGGTGTCGCCTTTCACAAAAATGTCGTACCTTTGCGGTCGCGAAAATTAAAAAACACGAGTATAAAGTAATTTACACAGACACATGATTGTAGTACCTGTTAAAGACGGTGAGAACATCGAAAGAGCACTGAAGAAGTTCAAGCGTAAGTTTGAAAAGACCGGCGTGGTGAAGGAGCTGCGCAGTCGTCAGCAGTTCGACAAGCCCAGCGTGCTGAAGCGCCTGGCTATGGAGCGCGCCATCTACGTGCAGAAGCTCAAGCGCGCCGAGGAGTGCTAAACCGCTTCTTCGATTATCTCCGCCTCGAGCGCAACAGTTCGGAGCGGACACTTATCACCTACCGAGATTGCCTGGAGAAGTTCCAGGCTTTTTGGTCTTCCCGGGAGGGTGAGCTCTCTTGGGAGAACATGCCCTCCGACGTCATCCGGGCCTGGGTGGTGGAGATGATGGACGACGGGCTGAAAGCCGCCACGGTGTCGAAATGCCTCAGCGCGGTGAAGGCCTTCTACCGCTACATGCTTCGCATGGGCTACGTGGACAAGGATCCCGCCCGGCTCATCAAGGCGCCCAAGAGGGAGCGCACGCTGCCGGGCTTCATCTCCGAGAGCGAGATGGACCGGCTCTTTGAGCAGGTACAGTTCACGCCCGACTACAACGGGCAGCGCGACAGGCTCCTGCTGCTGATGCTCTACACCACCGGGCTGCGCGCCTCAGAACTCATCGGTCTCAATGTGGAGGACGTGGACACGGACCAGTGTCAGCTCAAGGTGACGGGCAAGCGCAACAAACAGCGCATTGTGCCCTTTGGCGAGGAGTTGCGCAGAGCCATCGGTCATTATCTCACGCTCAGAGGCGAGGCGGGGGAGGAGAGAGCCTTCTTTCTGAACCGCAGGCGCGCGCGCCGCATCAACTACAACGACTTGCGACAGGTCACCGTGAGCAATCTCAGCCTGGTGACCGACCAGAAGAAAAAGAGTCCCCACGTGTTGCGCCACAGCTTCGCCACAGCGATGCTCAACCACGAGGGCGATCTGATGAGCATCAAGGAACTTCTGGGCCACGAAAGTGTGGGAACCACAGAAATTTACACGCACCTGGTGTTTGAGGACCTCAAGAAAGCCTACAAAAAAGCCCATCCGAGAGATTGAACAGAAGGAAAAAAGCGGAGCAGGAGGCGCATAGAATAAAAAAATGGGCTTTTTTTGAAAAAATATTCTTCTTTTGTATGCTCTTTCGTCAAAAAGTTGTACCTTTGTGCCCGAATTAGCCCCAAAAGGGCTTTAATGAGTCATGCGGAAGTAGCTCAGTTGATAGAGCACTAGCCTTCCAAGCTGGGGGTCGCGGGTTTGAGCCCCGTCTTCCGCTCCAAGCCCCTCGGGAGTGCCCGGGGATTAAGGAAAAGAGACTTGTTGCTGCTTTAGCTCAGTGGTAGAGCGCATCCTTGGTAAGGATGAGGTCCCGAGTTCAACTCTCGGAAGCAGCTCATCCGGCGTTCCGGACGAAAAAAGAAAGAGAGACTATTATACATTATTAATATATTAATTAAACGTTTAATTAAAAAACTGCTATGGCAAAAGAGAAATTCGAACGTACCAAACCCCATGTGAACATTGGTACTATCGGTCACGTCGACCACGGTAAGACCACTCTTACCGCTGCCATCACCACCGTGCTGGCCAAGAAGGGTCTGTCTGAGGTTAAGAGCTTCGACCAGATTGACAACGCTCCCGAGGAGAAGGAGCGCGGTATTACCATCAACACCGCTCACGTAGAATATGAGACCGCTAAGCGTCACTACGCTCACGTTGACTGCCCGGGCCACGCCGACTATGTGAAGAACATGGTGACCGGTGCCGCTCAGATGGACGGTGCCATCATCGTGGTAGCTGCTACCGACGGTCCGATGCCCCAGACCCGTGAGCACATCCTGCTCGCCCGTCAGGTGAACGTACCCCGTCTGGTTGTCTTCCTGAACAAGTGTGACATGGTGGACGACGAGGAGATGCTGGAGCTCGTTGAGATGGAAATGCGTGAGCTGCTCGATCAGTATGGTTTCGAAGAGGATACGCCCATCATCCGCGGTTCTGCCCTGGGTGCCCTGAACGGTGTGCCTGAGTGGGAGGAGAAGGTAATGGAGCTGATGGACGCTTGCGACACCTGGATTCAGGAGCCCGTACGCGACATCGATAAGCCCTTCCTGATGCCCGTTGAGGACGTCTTCTCCATCACCGGTCGTGGTACCGTAGCCACCGGTCGTATCGAGACTGGTGTCGTTAAGGTTGGTGACGAAGTTCAGATCCTGGGTCTCGGTGAGGACAAGAAGTCCGTTATCACCGGCGTTGAGATGTTCCGCAAACTCCTCGATCAGGGTGAGGCCGGCGACAACGTAGGTCTGCTGCTCCGCGGTATCGACAAGAACGAGGTTCGTCGCGGTATGGTGATTACCCACCCGGGTGCCATCACTCCTCACAAGGGCTTCAAGGCTTCCGTTTACGTCCTGAAGAAGGAAGAAGGCGGTCGTCACACTCCCTTCGGCAACAAGTACCGTCCTCAGTTCTACCTGCGCACCATGGACTGCACCGGTGAGATTCATCTCCCCGAAGGCATCGAGATGGTAATGCCCGGCGATAACGTTGAGATCACCGTTGAGCTCATCTACGCTGTGGCTCTGAACGTAGGTCTGCGCTTCGCTATCCGTGAGGGTGGCCGCACCGTAGGTTCTGGTCAGATCACCGAGGTGTTCGACTAAAAAGCCGATTCCGAAAGGAACGGACAAACACAAAAGAGGGTGGGCGGTCAGCCGCCGTCCACCCGATATACGGGAATAGCTCAGTTGGTAGAGCACTGGTCTCCAAAACCAGGTGTCGGGAGTTCGAGCCTCTCTTCCCGTGCAAAAAGAAAGAAATAGGAATATGATTCAGAATATCATCAAGTATTGCAAAGATTCCTACGAAGAACTTGTGTATAAGACCACTTGGCCTTCCCGTCAGGAGTTGATGAACAGTGCAGTCGTTGTATTGACAGCTTCCCTTTGTATTGCACTGGTCATCTTTGCCATGGACTTTGTGTTCCAGACCGGAATGGAAGGCATCTACGGTTTGTTGCGATAATAAATTAAGAGAGTACTCAGAGATGGCTGAAAGCGGAAAGAAATGGTACGTCATGCGTGCCGTCAGCGGAAAAGAAGGCAAGGTGAAGGAGTACATTGAATTGCTGATAGCTCAGCATCCCGATGTTGCCCGTCACGTATCTCAGGTGCTCATCCCCACGGAAAAGGTGCTCACCGTACGCAACGGCAAGCGCGTCGTCAAGGAGAAAAACCGTTATTCCGGTTATGTCTTCGTGGAGGCGGAGTTCGTGGGTGAGACCCAGGCTTCGTTGAGAAGCGTCCCCAATGTGCTCGGCTTCCTGACAGCTTCCAAAGGAAGTCAGGTGCCCATGCCTCTGAGCGAGGCGGAAGTGTCCCAGATGCTCGGCACTGTGGACGAGCTTCAGGAGGTGCCCGAAGAGCTCGTAATCCCCTACGAGGTAGGTGAGAACGTCAAGGTGATCGACGGTCCGTTCAAGGACTTCGATGCCGTGGTGGAAGAGGTCAACAACGAAAAGCGCAAACTCAAGGTGAGGGTCAAGATCTTCGGACGCAAAACGCCTCTGGAGCTTGGTTTTATGCAGGTTGAAAAACTCTAAAAGATTAAGAAAATGGCAAAAGAAGTTGCTGGATTTATCAAATTGCAGATAAAGGGCGGCGCAGCTAATCCTTCACCCCCAGTAGGTCCCGCTTTGGGCTCTAAGGGTATTAACATCATGGATTTCTGCAAGGCCTTCAATGCCCGCACACAGGACAAGGCCGGAAAGACTCTGCCTGTGGTCATCACTTACTACGCCGACAAGTCTTACGACTTCATCGTGAAGACTCCTCCCGTTGCCGTACAGCTGATGGAATTGTGCAAGATCAAGAGCGGTTCGGCTGAGCCCAACCGTAAGAAAGTGGCCGAAATCACCTGGGATCAGGTGAAGACGATTGCAGAAGACAAGATGCCCGACCTGAACTGCTTCACCGTGGAGAGCGCCATGCGCCTCGTTGCCGGTACCGCAAGAAGTATGGGTATCAAAGTAAAGGGTGAATTCCCTGCATAACATTAAAACTTCAATTAACTATGAGTAAACTGACGAAAAACCAGAAGTTGGTGGCCGAGAAGATTGAAGCAGGGAAAGCTTACACTCTGAAAGAGGCTGCTGCCTTGGTTAAGGAAATCACCACGACCAAGTTCGACGCCAGCGTTGACATCGACGTGCGTCTGGGCGTTGACCCCCGTAAGGCCAACCAGATGGTGCGCGGCGTGGTGTCTCTGCCCAACGGCACCGGTAAGGTGACCCGTGTGCTTTGTCTTTGTACCCCCGATGCCGAAACCGCTGCCAAGGAGGCCGGTGCCGACTATGTGGGTCTCGACGAATACATTGAGAAAATTAAAGGTGGTTGGACCGATATCGACGTCATCATCACCATGCCCGCTATCATGGGTAAAATCGGTGCTCTGGGTCGTGTGCTGGGTCCCCGTGGCCTGATGCCCAACCCCAAGAGTGGTACCGTAACCATGGATGTGGCCAAGGCCATCCGTGAGGTGAAGGCCGGTAAGATCGACTTTAAGGTGGACAAGACCGGTATCGTACACACCTCCATCGGCAAGGTGTCTTTCACCGCCGAGCAGATTGCCGAGAACGCCAAGGAGTTCATGGCAACCATCCAGAAGCTCAAGCCCAGTGCTGCTAAGGGTACCTACGTTAAGAGTGTTTATCTTTCAAGTACGATGAGCCGTGGTATCAAGGTGGATCCCAAGGCTGTTGAGGAAATCTAAAAACTGCTACGAATCATGAGAAAGGAAGATAAAAGTGCAATCATCGCCCAATTGGGTGAACTGATTAAGAAGTATCCCCACTTCTACCTGGTGGACGTGGAGGGTATGAACGCCGCTGATACAAGCGCTCTGCGTCGCCAGTGCTTCAAGAGCAATCTGAAGATGGTGCTCGTCAAGAACACCCTGCTGGAGAAGACACTGGAAGCCACAGACATCGATTTCGAGGCATTGAAGCCCGTACTCAAGGGCACCACCGCCGTGCTCTTCACCGAGGTGGCCAACGCCCCCGCCAAGATGCTGAAGGATCTCAAGAGCAAGAAGCAGGAGAAGCCCGCACTCAAGGCTGCATATGCAGAGGAGGGACTCTATGTGGGTGCCAACCAGCTTGACATACTCTGTGCCATCAAGAGCAAGAACGAGGTTATTGCCGACATCGTGGCCCTGCTGCAGTCGCCCGCCAAGAACGTTCTCTCTGCCCTGCAGAGCGGCCAGAACACCATTCACGGTGTGCTCCAGACCCTGGAGAAGCGTTAAACGTCTTAACGCCAAGAAACAAAAACAATTTTAACACACAAATAAATTTATACGAAAATGGCAGATTTGAAAGCTATCGCAGAAGAGTTGGTTAACTTGACTGTGAAGGAAGTGAATGAGTTGGCAACCATCCTGAAGGAGGAGTACGGAATCTGAGGCTGCTGAGGAGAAGGACAGCTTCGACGTTGTTCTGAAGGCTGCCGGTGCTAACAAGCTCGCTGTCGTTAAGGCAGTGAAGGAGGCTTGTGGCCTGGGTCTGAAGGAGGCTAAGGATCTCGTTGACGGTGCCCCCAGCACTCTGAAGGAAGGACTGGCCAAGGCTGACGCCGAGACTCTGAAGAAGACTCTCGAGGACGCCGGTGCAGAGGTGGAACTGAAGTAATCCACTCTCTCTCCCCCAAATCTACACGTAATCACCTGTTTACGCAGGACATACGGTAAGGAATCCCCTGGTAGGGGGTTCTTTACCTTTTTGCGTCTAAAAAAATCACGTATATATACACGCAAAGCGAAAAGCTGAAAGTTCATGGCTAAAATTATCAACAACCGTGTCAATTTTGCATCTATCAAGAATCCGATGCCTTATCCCGATTTCTTGGAGGTGCAGCTGAAGTCTTTCCAAGACTTCCTCCAGTTGGATACTCCACCAGAACTCCGTAAGAACGACGGACTCTACAGGGTCTTCAGCGAGAACTTCCCCATCACGGACACTCGCAACAATTTCGTTTTGGAGTTCCTGGACTACTATATCGACCCGCCCCGCTACTCCATCGAGGAGTGCCTGGAGCGCGGTTTGACTTACAGTGTGCCCCTTAAGGCCAAGTTGAAACTCTACTGCACTGATGATGAGCATGTGGACTTCGACACTCAGATTCAGGAGGTCTTCCTGGGCAACATCCCCTACATGACCCACAACGGCACGTTTGTCATCAACGGCGCCGAGCGTGTTATCGTGAGTCAGTTGCACCGCTCTCCCGGCGTGTTCTTCTCCAGTTCGCTGCACACCAACGGCACCCAGCTCTATTCGGCCCGTATTATTCCGTTCAAGGGCAGCTGGATTGAGTTTGCAACGGACATCAACAACGTGATGTATGCCTACATCGACCGTAAGAAGAAGTTGCCGGTGACCACCCTGCTGCGTGCCATCGGCTACGAAAGCGACCGCGAGATTCTCGAGATTTTCGACCTGGCTGAGGAGGTGAAGGTGAACCGCCAGAACCTCAAGAAGTTCGCCGGACAGAAACTCGCTGCCAACGTGCTCCACACCTGGCACGAGGATTTCGTCGACGAGGATACGGGCGAAGTGGTGAGCATCGAGCGTAATGAGGTGCTCCTCCCCCGTGAAAGCGAACTGACCGAAGAGAATATCGAGCAGATTCTCGAGAGCGGCGTGGCCAACATTCTGGTGCACAAGCAGAATGCCCAGGGCACCGA
The DNA here is from genome assembly GCA_902791295.1 of uncultured Bacteroidales bacterium. GTDB lineage: Bacteria > Bacteroidota > Bacteroidia > Bacteroidales > Bacteroidaceae > Physcousia. The sequence goes on from CADAVI010000084.1 coordinate 8,619, forward strand.
TTTCGGCATCATCTTCAACACCCTGCAGAAGGACACCTCCAACTCGGAGCATGAGGCCATCTACTACATCTACCATCAGCTGCGTAACGCAGAGCCTGCCGATGATGCCAGCGCCCGTGAGGTAATCTTTAACCTGTTCTTCTCAGACAAGCGCTACGACTTGGGCGATGTGGGCCGCTATCGTATCAACCACAAGTTGAACCTCAGCATTGACGACAGCATCCGCGTTCTGACCAAGGAGGACATCATCGCCATCATCAAGTATCTCATCGAGCTGGTTAACTCGAAGGCCAGTGTGGACGATATTGACCACCTCTCCAACCGCCGTGTGCGCACCGTGGGCGAGCAGCTGGCCAATCAGTTCTCCATCGGTCTCAACCGTATGGCCCGCACCATTCGCGAGCGCATGAACGTACGCGATAATGAGGTGTTCTCTCCCAGTGACCTGATTAATGCCAAGACCATCGCTTCGGTGATTAACTCGTTCTTCGGCACCAACGCCCTCTCGCAGTTCATGGACCAGACCAACCCCCTGGCCGAGGTGACGCACAAGCGCCGTCTCTCCGCCCTGGGCCCCGGCGGTCTGTCGCGTGAGCGTGCCGGTTTCGAGGTGCGTGACGTACATTATACGCACTACGGCCGTCTCTGTCCCATTGAGTCGCCCGAAGGTCCCAACATCGGCCTGATCAGTTCGCTTTGCGTGTTCGCCAAGATCAACGACCTCGGTTTCATTGAGACGCCCTACCGTAAGGTGGAGAATTCCATGGTGGATCTCACCGACAAGGGCGTGCGCTACATGACGGCCGAAGAGGAAGAGGGTTTGGTGATCGGTCAGGGCAATGCGCCCCTGAGAGATGACGGCTCCTTTATCCGTAAAGTTGTGAAGTGCCGTAAGGACGACGACTATCCCGTGGTGCCCCCCTCGGAGGTCAACCTCATGGACGTCGCTCCCCAGCAGATTGCTTCTATCGCCGCCAGCATGATTCCCTTCCTGGAGCACGACGACGCCCACCGCGCACTGATGGGATCGAACATGATGCGCCAGGCCGTCCCCCTGATTCGCTGCGAGGCGCCCATTGTCGGCACCGGCATCGAGAAACAGCTCTGCGAAGACTCCCGCACGATGATTACGGCCGAAGGTGACGGCGTGGTGGAATACGTGGACGCCACGACCATCCGCATCCTTTACGACCGCACGGAAGAAGAGGAATTTGTCAGCTTTGAGCCGGCGCTCAAGGAATATCGCATTCCCAAGTTCCGCCGCACCAACCAGAATATGACCATCGACCTGCGTCCCATCTGCGAGAAGGGACAGCGTGTGAAGGCCGGCGACATCCTAACGGAAGGCTACTCCACCGAGAACGGTGAGATCGCCCTGGGTCGCAACCTGCTGGTGGCCTACATGCCCTGGAAGGGTTACAACTATGAGGACGCCATCGTGCTCAACGAGCGCATCGTGCGCGAGGATATCCTGACCAGCATCCATGTGGAGGAGTTCAGCCTGGAAGTGCGCGAGACCAAGCGCGGCATGGAGGAACTCACCAGCGACATTCCCAATGTCAGCGAAGAGGCCACCAAGGATCTGGACGAAAACGGTATCATCCGCGTGGGTGCCCGTGTGGAGCCCGGTGACATCATGATTGGTAAAATTACGCCAAAGGGCGAGAGCGATCCTTCGCCCGAAGAGAAGCTGCTGCGTGCCATCTTCGGCGACAAGGCCGGCGACGTGAAGGACGCCTCACTGAAGGCTACGCCCTCTCTGTCGGGTACGGTGATTGACAAGAAACTCTTCTCCAAGGCCATCAAGACCCGCAAGAGCCGTGCGCTCGACAAGCAGCGTTTGGCCGCCGTTGACGAAGAGTTCAACAGCAAGGTGGACGACCTGCGCGTGATCCTCATTGACAAACTCATGACCCTGACCAAGGGCAAGAAGAGCGCAGGCGTGATGGACTACACCGGTGCAGAACTGATTCCCGCCGGCGAGGAATTTAAGGAGGCCATGTTGGAAACCTTCGATTTCACCGCTGTACAGCTCAGCCACTGGACCGACGACGAGCACATCAACCAGCTCATCCGTCAGCTCATCATCAACTTCATTAAAAAATACAAGTTGCTCGGTGCCGAGAACCAGCGCCGTCACTTCGCCATCACCATCGGCGACGATCTGCCCAGCGGCATCATGCAGATGGCCAAGGTCTATATCGCCAAGAAGAGAAAGATCGGTGTGGGCGACAAGATGGCCGGCCGCCATGGTAACAAGGGTATCGTGTCCAAGGTGGTGCGTCAGGAGGATATGCCTTTCCTGGCTGACGGTACACCGGTGGACATCGTGCTCAACCCCCTCGGCGTGCCTTCGCGTATGAACATCGGTCAGATTTTCGAGACCGTGCTCGGTGCTGCAGGCAAGAAGCTCGGCGTGAAGTTTGCCACGCCTATCTTCGACGGTGCCAAACTTGATGACCTCAACGAATGGACCGACAAGGCCGGTCTGCCCCGTTACTGCTCCACGCAGCTCTACGACGGTGCCACCGGCGAGCCCTTCGACCAGTTGGCTACCGTCGGCGTGGCCTACATGCTGAAGCTCGGTCACATGGTAGAGGACAAGATGCACGCACGCAGCATCGGCCCGTACAGTCTCATCACGCAGCAGCCTTTGGGCGGTAAGGCCCAGTTCGGCGGTCAGCGCTTCGGTGAGATGGAGGTTTGGGCCATCGAGGCCTTCGGTGCCAGCCATGTGCTGCAGGAAATCCTCACCATCAAGAGTGACGACGTCATGGGCCGCGCCAAGGCTTATGAAGCCATCGTCAAGGGTGATCCCATGCCTACGCCCGGTATTCCTGAATCGCTCAATGTGCTGCTGCACGAGTTGAGAGGTCTGGGATTGAGTGTTTCACTGGATTAATAACGTCAAGGAACTTATACGATATATGGCTTTCAAGAAAGA